>CAZYAM010000037.1:0-23260 GCA_964645575.1 uncultured Ignavibacteriaceae bacterium | reverse complement strand
ACATTGTGGCGCGCGGTATCAGTGACCAGCTTCTGAGATGGAAAGGCATCGAAGCGACTGAAAAAATCGCTCAATCACCGAATACTAAAGTCATCGTCATTGGTGCGGGTAAGGATGGTCTGCCGTTGATTTTAGATACAAAATAATACATATAATTTAGTCGCGGAGATATATTTATATGCATAACCGATCATTATGCGTTTTCTTCTTTTGTTTTTTTAGCATATTCGGAATATGTTCATCTCAACCGCATACCGATCCGCCGTCTCCGCAGGCGGCATTGGATCGCGCTGTGAGAGTAGACCGTGTTATCATTGCAGGACAGCCGGCCGAAGCGGAAATCCGTTCTTTGCCTCAAAAAGGCATTTCTCATATCGTAAACGTTCGTACTCCTGAAGAAATGAACGATACTAATTAGGTCAATTTCGATGAAGCAAAACTTCTGAAAGAATTAAATATTGCATATGACATTCTTCCGATCGGCAGCGAAAAATATCCCTACCGGACGGAAGTGCTCGAGGCATTTGCCAGGATTATACAGACAGCCAGAGATACTATTCTGCTTCATTGTAAAATCGGAGCAAGAGCTCAATGGCTGTATGCGGCATATGAAATAAAATATCTGGGTAGACCGCCAAACGATGTCATAAAATCATTTGAGCGATTTGGATTTTGGCCGCTGCCCTTGGAGAAACTTTCCGGCATTCAATTGCGTATCGACAAAAAGGAATAAACAGCAATTAAAAAATACCGTAGAAAATAAATCTCAAAATATTCGAGAGGGGACAGCATATGAAGGATAATATCAATCGGCGCGAATTTATCAAACAGAGCGTTGCTGCCGGTATTATCGCTGCTGCGGGGTCGTCTTCTATTCCCTATTCTCTTTTGGGTAATTTTCTGGATCCCAAAATCGACATTTCTGTTGTTAATGGAACAAATTACTTCGATAATACCGTGAAAGCCGTTGGATTATTAGGCGGAATGAAAAAGTTCGTATCCAAAGGAAAC
Organism: uncultured Ignavibacteriaceae bacterium; assembly: GCA_964645575.1. GTDB lineage: Bacteria > Bacteroidota > Ignavibacteria > UBA10030 > UBA10030 > Fen-1298. The sequence continues at coordinate 22,249 of CAZYAM010000037.1, read as the reverse complement.
AGGGTCGGGCTTCTGATTAATTCACCATGGAACAAACCCGGGACTTATACGAATCCGGACGTGTCGCTTGCCGTTCTGAAGATGTGCCTGAATGCAGGTGCAAAAGAAATATATTCCATCGAAGATGCTTCTGCCAGTTACTGGAAACGCAGCAAACTCTACAATAAGTTTGAAAAAGACATTGATAAAATTAAATCGGGCGACTCCAAAACGAATATCAGAATTCTTAACGGCAAATTGCTCAAAGAAGCCGATATTTCAAAAGCCCTTTTGAATTGCGATGTTTACATCAATATACCGATTGTGAAAAATCATCAAGGCACAAATTTCACTGCAAACTTAAAAAATGTAATGGGCGCCTGCTCTGGTTCAACAAACAGGTATTTCCACAAAGGATCAAAGAAAAGCAGTTTGTTCGGATACTACGATGATATCGAATTTCTTTCGCATTGTATTGCCGATGTGAATTTAATTCGTCAACCTAACCTTTGTATCGTCGATGCAACGGAATTCGTTACAAACAACGGGCCGGCCGGTCCGGGTGAATTAAAAAAGGCCGATAAAATCGTAGCCGGTACGAACTGTGTATCCGTCGATGCTTATTGCGCAACTCTGCTCGATTCAGCTCCTAAGGACATATTAATGATACAGTACGCCCATGAACTTGGACTTGGTGAAATCGATATAAAAAAGCTGTCAATTAAAGAAATCTGATTGTGTTATTTACATATCAAAAGCTGAAAGTGAAAAGGTTTTTACGATCGTTTTGCTGCATTGCATTTTTCAATGCATCTTCTTTACTGATTGTATTTGCACAAGATCGTGATATCCTGGCCTATCTCCCTGATACATGTGAATTTGTAGGATGGGATCAGGAAGACTCGGTACGCGTATTTGCCGGCGAAGAACTCTTTACGCTTATCGACGGCGGTGCAGATATCTATTTCGAATATGGTTTTCGACAGGTAGCCGCGGCTAAATACAGGAACAACCTTGAGAATTCAATAAAACTTGAAATATTCGAAATGTCTGATGCCTCAGCAGCATACGGAATGTACTCGCTCAACGCCGGCACTCACGGGAAAAAAGTTCATATCGGCAATGAAGGCATGCTTTATGATTACCATCTGATGTTCTGGAAAAATGTATTTCTTGTTTTTCTCACCGGTGCCGATACAACGGATGAAACTAAATCCGGTATCATGGCAATGGCTGCAAGCATCGATCAACGCCTCGGTGCACCGGGAGAAAAACCTACTCTGGCTGCTTGTCTTCCCAGCGACGGTCTGCGATCATGTGCTTTTATCAGGGGGAATTTAGGCCTTTCTTCTTTCTATACATTCGATACCAAGAATATCTTCAGGATGAAAGAAGGAATTATCGGGATATATCCGGCTCATCAGCTGTATCTATTCCAATATAATTCCGGCAGCGAAACAAAAGAACGGTATGCCGACGTGCAAAGCATTTTTAAATCCGGCAGCAGATATTCCGATTTCAAAGAGTATGGCAGATACAGCACTATGACCGATAAGAAAGGCAACCGACTCTGTTTCACATATTTCGATAATCTTATTGTAGCTGCCATATGTCAATCCAAAAACGATGCAAAGACAATATGTGATGATGTGATTAACTCTCTCCGTGACTGACAGGCAACGAAAAAGATACTAAATACTATACGTAATTTATCTTTTTCTCCGTTCTTGTAGATAAGAAGAAAACTCTCTACTTTATTTATATCGATATTTAAGAAAAAGAATAAGCCTTTCAAATTGAACGATGTTATATGCCTAAAACTATTTGTTTTGATAACGAAAAATATCTGACTCAGCAAAGCGAAGCTATTCTTGAGCGTGTCAATCGGTTCGACAATAAACTGTACCTTGAGTTCGGCGGTAAGCTGATGTACGATTACCATGCAGCCCGTGTGCTGCCAGGTTACGATCCGAATGTAAAAATGCGGCTCCTTCAAAAACTCGGAGAAAAGTCCGAAGTTATCCTGTGTATTTACGCCGGTGATATTGAGCGCAAGAAAATGCGGGCCGATTTCGGCATTACGTACGATTCGGATGCTCTCCGGCTCATAGACGACGTTCGCGAATGGGGCATTAATGTTACAGCTGTCGTTATAACCCGATTTGACGAACAGCCGTCGGCAATACTATTTATGAATAAACTCGAGCGGCGCGGAGTGCATGTGTACACACATAGTGCAACGCATGGCTACCCTACCGATATAGATACGATCGTGAGTGATGAAGGATATGGAGCCAATCCTTACATTGTAACAAGCAAGCCGATTATTATTGTAACGGGGCCGGGCCCGGGAAGCGGAAAACTTGCGACCTGTCTTTCACAATTCTATCATGAATACCGGCGCGGCATACATGCCGGATATGCGAAATTCGAGACTTTTCCCATCTGGAATCTTCCGCTGAAACATCCGGTTAACATAGCATACGAAGCGGCAACTGCCGATATTCGTGATTTCAACTGCATCGATTCTTTTCACCTTGAGGCCTATAACGAAATATCCATCAACTATAATCGTGATGTAGACGCTTTTCCTCTGCTTCGTCGAATCATCGAGAAAATCACAAACAAGCCTTCGTTTTACAAGTCACCTACGGACATGGGAGTAAACCGCGCCGGTTTCGGGATTATCGATGACGAAGCAGTTCAAACAGCGGCAAAACAGGAAGTGATCCGCCGTTATTTTCGCTATGCATGTGAATACGCATTAGGATTTACAGACAAAGAGACAGTTCAACGCGCCGAGTTATTGCTTAACGAATTAGGTGTTACGCCGGAAGACCGCGTCGTGGTCAATCCAGCCCGAACGGCCGCAACTGATGCCGAACGCCTCGCAAAAGGAAATGACGGCATATTCTGCGGAGCTGCTCTTGAATTCTCGGATGGCGCCATTATTACAGGAAAAAACTCGACGTTAATGCATGCCTCATCGGCATTGGTACTGAATGCAATCAAACATCTTGCACATCTGCCGGATACTATACACTTACTTTCTCCGAATATTATAGCTTCACTCAGTCATTTTAAAAAAGAAATTCTGCAGGGAAAGATGCTTAGCCTTGACCTTGAAGAAACCCTGATTGCCCTCAGCATTAGTGCGACAACAGATCCTGCTGCACAAAAAGCCGTGGAAAAATTGAAAGAATTGCGCGGATGTGAAGTTCATCTTACGCACATGCCAACACCTGGTGATGAAGCCGGATTGCGTAAACTCGGTGTAAATCTGACAAGCGATCCGGACTTTTCAACCAAGCGGCTTTTTGTCAGTTAATAAATAAGCAAAAAGTGGTATAACAAAATTTTCAAGTATATTATAATTAATTCACCTAAATAAACCGGAACAAACCATAATTGTTTACCGTTTAAATCCAAAGAAAACAACGTAAAAAAAAGGAGGATTCACATGGGTGCACACGGAATTGAAACCGCGGGAGTAGATGTAAAAAAATTAGTCACTGTGCTCAACGAAGCTTTGAGCGAAGAGTGGCTTGCTTATTATCAATATTGGATTGGCGCCAGGTTGATGGAAGGTCCAATGCGAAGCGAGATCGAACCGGAATTGCTGCTTCATGCAACCCAGGAATTAAATCACGCCGTTCTGGTTGTCGGACGAATCATTCAATTAGGAGGCACACCAGTCCTGCATCCGGCAGATTGGTTTAAGTTAAGTAGGTGTGAGTATGACGCGCCTACCGATCCCTATGTTGAAGTGGTGCTTAATCAAAATCTCCATGGCGAACGGTGCGCAATTAAGAGATACAAAGAGCTGGCAGATTTTACAAACGGGAAAGATCATACAACGCATCAGATGGCCGCGACAATTTTAGGCGAAGAATTGGAACATGAGCAGGATATCGAAGATTGGATAACCGATTTAAGAAGAATGAAAGAAGATATAAAAAAAATAAGAGCATAAACAATTTAAGAGAGAATAATTACATGATTATTCGAGATATTCCTTTTGAAGCAGTAGATTGGGCAGAAATAAAAAGCGAGAGTCATGATGGAGAATCCGGATACGCCGAATGTAAAACACGTCAGTTCGGCAATATTCGCGTGCGTGTCGTGAAATACTCACCCGGTTATAAAGCCGATCATTGGTGCAAAAAAGGGCACATTCTTTATTGCCTTGAAGGTGAAATGACGACAGTGCTTAAGGACGGAAGAGTGACACAATTGTGTAAAGGTATGTCCTGCCAGATAGAAGATGAGAATTATCCACATAATTCTCATACAAAGAACGGCGCAACGCTATTTATTGTAGACTGAAAACAAAAAACCGGTTAAATAATGCAGGGAATCACAATGAAATGTTTTAAATTGTTCGTACTCATTTTTGGTCTCTTTTACTTAGGATCTGATTTTATAATTCAAGCACAAGAGATTTTCCGGACAGATCAAGTTCTCACACCTGATCCGAAAATTCTTATTGGTAAACTCGATAACGGTTTAAAATATTATATACGGGAGAACAAGAGACCTGAGAAACGTGCTGAGCTGAGAATTATTGTTAAAGCCGGTTCAATTCTCGAAGACAATGACCAGCAGGGTCTGGCACATTTTGTAGAACATATGGCTTTTAACGGAACGAAGAGTTTCCCCAAGCAAGACCTTGTGGACTTCCTTGAGAAATCCGGCATACGTTTCGGCCCGGAGTTGAATGCCTATACAAGTTTCGACGAGACCGTATACATGCTACAGGTACCTACCGATTCCCCTGAAGTTATGAAAACGGGTTTTCAGATTTTAAAAGAATGGGCACAGGATATTTCATTCGACGATAAAGAAATCGACAAGGAACGCGGTGTAATAATTGAGGAGTGGCGCCTGCAAAGAGGTGCGGATTATCGCGTTTCAATGAAGCATATACCTTTTAAACTATACAAGTCCCATTACGCCGACCGCCTTCCCATAGGAAAAAAAGAAATTATAGAATCATGCCCGTATAACGCAATTAAGAAATTTTATCGCGACTGGTACCGGCCCGACCTGATGGCAGTTTTGGCAGTAGGCGACTTCGACAAAAAAGAAATTGAAATGCTCATTAAGGAACATTTTTCCGGTCTTAAAAATCCGCAAAATGAACGAAAGCGGAATAAATTTTCCGTACCGGATCACAAAGAAACACTATTCTCCATCGTTACAGATCCGGAACTTACCCGCACTTCTGTCGAAGTCATATTTAAACGCGATACTCACGAACCGCATACAGCAGGAGAATACAGAGATCTTATAATCGGCACCCTTTATGATGCTATGCTTAATGCCCGTTTGCAAGAACTTCTTCAACAATCGAATCCACCCTTTATTTACGGCTATAGCGGAGATGGACGGTTCATTGGTGAAAAACACGCGTATTATCTCGGTGCAGGCGCTATGGAAAATTCAATTCTCGGCGGGCTTGAAGCCGTTATCAAAGAAGGTTTTCGCGTGAAGCAGCATGGCTTTACGGCAACCGAACTCGAGAGGCAAAAGAACAGAATTCTGCGCGGGATGGAAAAAGCGTATCTCGAGCGCGACAAAACAGAATCGGGACGCATTATAAACGAGTACGTCCGGAATTTCTTAATTGATGAAACCATTCCCGGTATAGAAGTCGAACTTAAATTATTCAAACAATTCCTCCCCGATATCACTCTCGAAGAAGTCAACAGACTTGCCGACAAACGTATGACTCAGGATAATCGCGTCGTTACCATTTCTGCACCCGAAAAAGTAGGCGTAAAGATACCGACAAAAGAAGAGGTGCTTGCATTATTCAATAAAACAGCGAAGGGAAAAGATAATCCATATATAGATAAAGTTAATTCGAAACCTCTGCTGCCCCGTCTTCCATCACAGGGAAAGATAGTCGAGGAAAAGAAGATATCTTCGCTGGGAGTGACAGAATGGGTTCTCTCTAACGGGGCAAGAGTCATATTGAAACCGACCGACTTCAAGAATGAAGAGATTCTATTTTCAGCATTCAGCGACGGCGGCACATCACTTGTTCCGGATTCGAACTTTATTTCTGCCACATTCGCCACTGCAATCATCGGCCAATCAGGTATTGGAGATTTTGATGCCGTCGGCTTGCAAAAAGAATTGAGTGGAAAAATCGTTAGTCTCAGTCCGTCGATAAGCCGGCTTTCCGAAGGATTCGGCGGCGGTGCATCACCGCAGGATATTGAAACGATGTTTCAGCTTATTCATCTCTATGCTACTTCTCCGCGTAAAGACACTACATCTTTTAACTCTCTCATAACCCGTTATAAAGCTATGCTGCAGAATCGCAGTGTTAGTCCGGAAGCAGCATATAAAGATACAATTCAGGTAACACTTTCCAATTATCATTTCCGATCCCGGCCTTTATCCATCCCGATTATGGACGAGATTCATCTTGACAAGGCAATCTCCATTTACAAGGACAGGTTCGCTGATTTCAGCGATTTTACGTTTCTATTTGTCGGCAGCTTCAAGATCGATACAATCAAATCGCTTATAGAGCATTACCTTGCAACTCTCCCATCACAGAGACGGATTGAGACTTGGAAAGATATCGGCATAGAAAATCCAAAAGGCGTTATCAGCAAACAAGTGAATAAAGGAATCGAGCCAAAAAGCATGGTAAGCATCACTTTCACGGGTCCGTTTGAGTGGTCGCAGCAAAACCGCTATAATTTCAATGCTATGCTTGAAGCTCTGAATATGAAACTACGCGAAGTGATGCGCGAAGACAAAGGCGGAACATATGGCGTGAGAGCTTACGGTTCTCCCTCGTTGATTCCGCGTCAAAAATACAGTCTTACAATTTCATGGAGCTGCGATCCTGATCGCGTTGATGAACTTGTTAATGAAGCTCTGATGCAGATCGATAGTTTAAAGATCAATTGTCCGGATTCAATAATCGTTGAGAAAATCCGTGAGATTCAGCGCAGGACGCATGAAAAGAATTTGAAGCAGAATAGCTTTTGGCTGAACAACCTTCGGTTTTATTATGATAATGATGAAGATCCGAGAATGATTTTGAATTACCCGAAGCTTGTAGATAATCTGACGGCTCAGACTATCCAGAAAGCTGTAAAGAAATATTTTGATATGGAGAATTATGTGAAGATTGTGCTATATCCGGAAAAGAAAGAACAGAAACCATAGAAGTATTCAATCGAGCATTCGAAAGACAAAGATAAATATTTTTTTATGGACGTCAGTAAAACCTTATATATAAAAAATCGAAGAGGATGGCGCTCCTGGCTTACAAGGAACCACGGCTCTGCTCCGGAAATCTGGCTTATATATTATAAGAAACAGAGCGGTAAACCACGTATACCTTATAATGATGCCGTTGAAGAAGCACTTTGTTATGGCTGGATTGACAGTATATTGAAACCGATAGACGGACAATGTTACGCACAGAGATTCAGTCCCCGAAGAAAAAACAGCAGGCTTTCAGAAATGAATAAAGAACGCGTACGCCGGATGATTAAAGCAAAAAAAATGACGCGATTTGGCTTAGAGAGTATCCAGCATCATTTGGAAAAGAATCTGAACAAATCAGGAGACTCCCGGAATATTAAAAAGTTCACTATGCCTAAAGATATACTGAAGATTCTCAAAACGAGTCCTGCGGCATGGAAACATTTCGAAAAATTTCCGATGTCTTACAAACGAATCCGTATCGGATGGATTGATGCAGCGAGGCCCCGTCCCGGGATATTTAATCAGCGCTTAAAATATTTCATAAAAATGACTTCAAAGAACAAAAGATTCGGTATGGTACAGTAAATATTATAGTCTATATCGAATTATTTAGGCGCCTCTGATTCTTATCAATACTTTTTCTCTATAAATGTTTTTAATGCATTTAAAGCTCTATTCCATCCGCCGTCAGCTTCAACGAATCTTTTTCTTCCATCTTCAACTCGCAGATAATCTCCCTGTGTCACCGACAACTGCGTTTTCCCGAGTTTTGGTGTAAGTTCGTATGTCGCTTTTACATAATTAGAAGGGATATCGGTATATTTTGTATTCATATCAATTGCAGCAAACTCTATAAGTCTTCCGACTTCTATTTTTTCGATCGAACCCTTCACCATAATTCTTTCTTCACCTTCCGAAGTTTCTACCCAAAGAATCGGGCTCCCAACTTTCCAATCGGAAATAACTTCAGTGTTGGACATATACTTTTTTATCATTTCCGGTTTCGTTAATGCTTCCCATACTTTCGTAGTTTGAGCATCTAAAGTAATCGTTTTTTTAACATTCAGTCCATTCATAATGATTTCCTCTTTATAATATTTTATAAGAAAGATTTGTTCTTAACACGAAATATTGGACCCGCGTTCTATATGAAATAACTGTGGAACCTTATATAAATAGAATTTGCGGTAATTTGTTTGTTTTTCGTCTTTTTTCTCTTCGATATAGTTATTAAGAGACAGGCACGAATTTTCCTATATAAAGAGTATCAATCCGTATGCCATAGCAAATATTTCGAAATTCCTCCGAAATAAAAGATCCTTTTCCTTGGATAATGCAAGATATGCACCAGACAACATATTATGCACGTCAGAAAAAGACGGTAAATGTCAATGCCGTTCCTGGCGGTCTATATGAGCATGGTTCAATTGGGATTAGCAAGATATAAAGATATACTGCAGATTTTCAAAGCGGATCCTGCTACCTGGAAACACTTCGAAAAATTTCCGATGTCTTACAAGCAAATCCGTATCGTGTGGATTGATACAGCTAGGCCCCATCCCGATATATTTAATCAGCGCTTAAAATATTTTTAAATATAAAAAAGAGATTCTGGATGATGTAATAAATACAAAGATTTATCTCGAATCATACAGCCTTTTAGACTTTCATTTTCAGCGTTTTTTTTCTATGTATGTCTTAAGTGCATTTAGCGTTCTATTCCATCCACCGTCAGCTTCAACAAATCTTTTTCTTCCGTCTTCAACTCGCGAATAATCTCCCTGAGTCACCGACAACAATGTTTTACCGAGCTTCGGCGTAAGTTCGTATATAGCTTTTACGTAATTTGACGGGATATCGGTATATTCTGCATCCAGATCGATCGTCGAAAACTGTATAAGTTTACCGACTTCCATTTTTTCTATCGAACCCTTCACCATAACTCTTTCTTCACCTTCCGAAGTTCCGACCCAAAGAATCGGACTTCCTTCCTTCCAATCGGAAATAACTTCAGTGCCTGACATATATTTTTTTATCATTTCCGGTTTCGTTAATGCTTCCCATACTTTAGCGGTTTCTACATTTAACGTAATCGTCTTTTTTATATTAAGTTCATTCATTTTAATTTTCTCCTCAATGATATTTCTAAGAAAAATTTCTTCTTAACGCGAAATATTGGATTCTTATTCCATATGAATAATTACGGATCGAAAATAAGATAATTCATTGTAATCTGTCCATTTTTCAATATTCTTTCTCTTTGATATAGTTATTCACCTATAAGGGCAAATTACTCCATATAAAAAGCAGCAATCCATATGCCATAGGGAATATTTTGAAATTTATCAGAAACAAGACATCCTTTTCTTTAATAATGCATGATATGCACTATAATGCATATCATGCACTTTAGAAACGATATATATAAATAAAAAAGAACTATTTTTTCACATGCCCTTTCCCATTTATGATAAATTTCGTACTGGTAAGCTCAACAAGTCCCATCGGGCCGCGAGCATGAAGCTTTTGCGTGCTGATGCCTATCTCTGCTCCGAGCCCGAACTCATATCCGTCGGTAAACCGAGTCGATGCATTCGAATAGACGGCTGCAGAATCGACTTCGCGTAAAAATCTTTCACTATTCGATTTCGTGCCGGTCACAATAGCATCCGAGTGATGAGAGCCGAAAAGATTCACATGCCGGATTGCTTCATCAATATTTGCCACAACTTTTACGGCAATAATCAAATCGAGATATTCTTTATACCAATCCGATTCATCGGCTTGTTTAATAAAAGGAACAATCGATACAGCCGTTTCGTCGCCCCGTATTTCAACTCCTGCCTGCTGCAGCCTCGCTGCGACCTGAGGCAAGAACTTAGCTGCTATTTTTTTGTGCACTAAAAGTTTCTCTGCAGCATTGCATACGGACGGCCTCTGTACTTTTGCATTAAAAACAATATCTTCCGCATTTTTAAGATTCGCAGAACAGTCTACAAAAACATGACAATTGCCTTCTCCATGTGCAATCACAGGAACAGCAGAATTTTCCTGAATGTACCGGATCAATTGCTGGCTGCCGCGCGGGATAATCACGTCCAGATATTTATCCTGTTTCAGCATAACGGCAACCGCTTCACGGTCGGTTGTATCAATGAACTCCACGCATCCCGGAGGAAGCTTCACATCTTTCAACGCCAATTTCATTATTTCGACCAAAGCTTTATTTGAATAAAGAGCCTCCGAACCGCCGCGAAGCAGCACGGCATTCCCGGATTTCATACAAAGCGCTGATGCATCAATCGTAACATTTGGACGTGCTTCATAGATAATCCCTACAGCACCAAGCGGCACCCGCATTTTCTGAATGACGAGACCGTCGGGCCTTCTTATTTTATCAAAAACCTTGCCGACAGGATCGGGGAGCTTGATAACATCTTTCACTCCTTCGATCATTTGCTTAATCCGTTTTTCATTGAGGACTAATCGATCCATCAGAACTTCAGAGATCCCGGCTTTTTCTGCATTATCAAGATCCATTTTATTGGCCGCAATAACAGCAGGCATTTCGCTGAGAAGCCTTTTATTAAGCGCTTTCAATAACGCATTCTTCCTTACGGTCGTACAATTGTATAACACTCCGCTGGATGCTTTTACAGATACTGCTTTCTGTATAACACTTTCCTCAAACATCATTCTTCTCCGATCAACACAAGATTATCACGATGGATAACTTCGTCGCACGATTTAAAATTGAGAATCTTTTCGAGCTCACCGGTCTTTTTCCCTTTGATCTTTCCGATATCTATAGAGGAAAATCCCGTAACACCTTTGGCGATTTCTATTCCTCTCGTATCGCGAACGGAAATCGTGTCATGTGCTTTAAATTCTCCATGTACCTCAAGGATACCTGAAGGAAGCAGGCTTTTCTGCCTTTTCAGCAATGCATTTTTTGCTCCGTCATCCACAATAATATATCCGTTAGCATGCGAAACAAATCCGATCCACTTCTTCCTGACATTTAATTTCTTTTCAGCGGGCAAGAATAATGTTCCTTTGAAATTTCCGGAAAATATTTCTTCAAGCGCTTTCGGATTTTTTCCGTTAGCGATGATCATTGCAATGCCCGCCGAGACGCATTGTTTCGCCGCCTGTATTTTTGTAACCATTCCGCCTGTACTCAATTCGGTTTTACTGCTCTTGGCAAGCTTCTCAATCTGCGGTGTAATCTTCTCTACAATCGGAATTAATTCTGCATGATGATTCTTCATCGGGTCATCCGAAAAGAGACCGTCGATATCACTCATGATAATAAGCAGGTCGGCTTCAATGAGATTTGCAACAAGCGCGGAAAGATTGTCATTGTCGCCAAGTTTGATCTCTTCAACGGCAACCGTATCGTTTTCATTGATAACCGGAATAACACCTTTTTCAAGAAGTGTCGAAAACGTATTCTTTGCATTAACATACCTCGCCCGGTTTGTAAAATCGTCTTTTGTAAGCAGAATTTGGGCAATAGTACATTCTTGGATTCGAAATGCATTCTCATATGCCTCCATAAGAAGCGGTTGTCCGATTGCCGCTGTCGCTTGTTTCTCGGGAATCGTTTTAGGACGTTCTTTCATCTTTAATGCCGCTACTCCGGCTCCAATTGCACCCGAACTAACAAGAACAACTTCCTTGCCAAGCCGCTGCAAGGAAGAGATACTCTTCGCAATCTCATTCATCCGCTCAATATTAATGCCTTTTTCTTTTTCAGCAAGAAGATTCGTACCAATCTTGATGACGATTTTATTCCCACTATTCAGTATGGATTTATACCTATGCATAATATTTTATTATACTAAATAGTAAGAAGAATTCAAAAAGATAACGGCGCTAATTGGCTTTCTTGCAATTTTTAGAAACAATTTGTAGAAAATTCGAAAAAATACTGATTGCCTTTGATATAAGACTCTTTTACTTTAACACTATCGATTTAAAATCATAAAAAATGAAAACACGCACATTCTATAACATAATCATTGCCATTGTTTTGTGCGTATCCTCTCAGTTGCATGCCAAATCACCATACAGAATTTCCTGGGAAAAAGACGGGTATATTCTCGGCCTCGGTATAACAGCATCCTCAACAGGCTATCTTCTCTATCGTTCGGTCTCACCCCCGACACTTGAGGAATTGAATAATCTTTCAAATCTATCAATCAATAGTTTTGACAGATATGCGACAGATCGTTACTCTACAACAGCCGATTTGTCGAGCGATATTCTAATCGGTGCATTTACTGCTGCGCCATTTATCCTTTTTTTTGATAAAACCATACGGAATGACTGGAAGACAATTACATTGATGTACATAGAGGTCTGGTCATTTATCGGCGGAGGATCTATGCTGAGCAAAGGCGGTATAGAGAGATTCCGCCCATTTGTGTACAATCCGAATGTCCCATTAGATAAAAAATTGAGCGGCGATGCAAAAATGTCCTTTTTTTCCAACCATACAATGGCGGCGTTTGCTTCAGCTGTATTTATCTCTACTGTTTATAGCGACTATAATCCGGACTCTGAATGGAAGCCGTATATATGGGCAGGTTCTCTTCTATCGGCAAGCATCATTGGTTATCTGAGATATGAGTCGGGAATGCACTTTCCTACAGATATTCTTGTCGGAGCAGCGGCCGGAAGCATCGTTGGATATGCAATTCCCTGGCTTCATCGTGAAGGAAATAAAAGTGTATCAATCACTCCCGACATGTATGGCAGAAATTACGAACTTTCAGTGCGTGTGAAGTTCTAGGTAAACTCTTTCTTCATTCCAAATCCCTCCGGAATTTTTACCAATGCCGCAACAATAAATCCCGGAATGGTCGAGATTATTACCCATATGAAAAAATGCCGGTAGCCGATTAGTTCTTGAATTCCTCCGCTTATCATTCCCGGCAGCATCATACCAAGCGCCATAAAGCCGGTACAGATAGCATAATGCGCTGTCTTGTGTTCACCCTGAGAGACATAAATCATATACATCAAATAGGCAGTGAAGCCAAATCCATAACCGAACTGCTCAAGCGCTATTGCGCTGTTAATAAGCAGAAAACCGGACGACTGGAACTGCGAAAGATAAACGAACACCAGATCCGGGACATTCATAATGATAATCATAGGCCAGAGCCATTTGCGCAGGCCTTTTTTCGATATAACATAACCTCCGAGCAGTCCCCCTGCTGTCAAAGCCAGTATACCGACAGTTCCATATACGATTCCGACATCGCTGGTACTCAAACCAAGTCCGCCTTTCTCCCGCACATCCAGCAAAAATGGTGAAACGAGTTTGACTAATTGTGCTTCAGCAAAGCGATAGAAGATTAAAAAAAGTAAAATTATCCAGATGTCTTTTCGCCGGAAGAAAAGGACGAACGTTCGGGCAAATTCAGAAAATACTCCCTTCGTTTTACCTCCGAGTGTCGATTTATCAGATACCGGATACGGCAGCACGAAGCGATGATATAGAAAGAGAATAAGAAAGAATGCCGCAATTACATAGAATGTAATTGACCATGCACGTGCAATTCCGAGTACCGGTTCAAGCGTTCCTGCTAAAACTACTAAGCCGCCCTGACCTGCAATCATTGCAATTCTATAGAAAGTGCTGCGCACTCCGATATATACAGCTTGATTCGATTCATTAAGACCGAGTAAATAGAATCCGTCTGCAGCTATATCATGGGTTGCAGAACTGAACGCCATCAGCCAAAAGACCGCAAGGGAGTATTGAAAGAAATTCGGTACAGGAATAGTCAGAGCAACACCGGCCAACGCCGCGCCTATAAATAACTGCATCATTACAATCCATCGGCGTTTGGTTTTAATAATGTCGATAAAAGGGCTCCAGAGCGGCTTGATCACCCAGGGCAAGTAAAGCCAGCTTGTATACAGCGCGATATCTGCGTTGGAGATGTCAAGTTTCTTGTACAAAATTACAGAGACCGTCATAACCATCACATATGGAATACCCTCCGCAAAATACAGTGACGGCACCCATAACCAGGGATTCTTATTCTTTGGTCTATTCATTCCTATTTCGTCTTAAGATAAGGAACATATTTTTTATCGGCTGTCATGATATGTTGAGTAAACCAGGAAGATAAAAATAGCAGCAGCTTTAATCTCGTCAGATCATCTGTCCCGTCTTCCAGACTATCAAGTTTTCGCAGCTCTTTTCGAAATTCTTCATGTTTCAACCGGTGCGCTTCAGCATCGGGATAATTGACTTTCAATAACAAGTCCTCTTCCTTCTTAAAATGAATGATCGAATATTCATGCAATCGTTTTAAATCTGCAGACAGCATTTTGGAATCCCCGTTTCTATCTATTGCACTCCTTAAATTGCTGTTCAATAAAGAAAACAATTCCCGATGATGTTCATCGAGTTCACTCACCCCCAGGCTGTATGTTTCTGTCCATACAAGAGGCATATAAATCTCCTTTTCGTTGAGCAGTGTTAATAAAGCTTCCTCATTCCAATATTACAGAAATAGTGTTTTATAATTTCTTCAGCTTTATATCCTTTTACAGCCATGACTGCCGCACCGACCTGACATAATCCCACGCCATGCCCCCATCCGGCACCGGAAAAAATAAATTTTTCAGGCATTTCATTTGCATTCCGTTCAATGTTCAAAACAAATGCACTTGAATAAAGATGCGATTGAGAAAACCAGCGTCGGATTTCCAATTCTTTTCCAATAATTACCGTTCGCTTAGTACCAATTATTTTCAGCTTATATATTCGTCCGGATGGTCCACGCAACAGTGGAACAATATCCATTATTATTCCGAAGTCAATTCCTGATTTCGCATGAAGAATATCGGCGAGCTGTTCTTGTGTATATTCGACCTTCCACCGGAAAAAATCCGCCGTTTCCCGGTCGAATGACGGCAGGACTTGCTTGAGAATTTTCACATCCGAAGTATTGCAATTAACATCCGGCGAAGACCGTATCCAGCGATCCGCATCTGCCTCGCTCAATAATTGCGGATGATTTTGAGTGGAATCGGAAACGGACTGGAGATAAGGAATCGGAGTATCCTCCCAGGTGTGTTCGAATAATTCCGTTCTGCCGCCGCATACTTTGGAATAACGCGCATCGCATATCTCGTTATTATACAGGATAAACTGGCCCCGTGTTGATGCTACGGCATCCTCTGCTTCCCTGGAAATTACTTTTGTTATGCCTTGATACCTCTGACAATGATCATCCGCACATACATCAAAGTCTGCATGATCCTCGCTGTCGTACCATCGTACTATCTCATCCTTTGTTTCCCCGGATTGCTCCGGCGTCACTCGTATTCCTTTCAATTTCTTCTTCCGTTCCAGCATCGCAATCAACCAGCTTCTCGACATAATAGCATGCGCTTTCAGTAATTCCAGAGGAGCTTCTGCACTTATTTCCGAAGAAATGACACTCTCGAGATATTTTTCAACACCGATTTCATTGATTGCCGAGATCATTCCACCTGCACTTGCAAGAAAGTTCAGATTACCTTCGAACGACTGATTTTCTTTCCGCTCCCAATGGAAATTAATGCCGATGATAACATCATACAGCGTGAATGTCGCTTCGTTTAACGCACGACAACGGATTTCTGCACCTCGAATAACTTCCACGTTTTCCCTGTCTTTAAAGACAAGCCTGCCGTTCTCACTAAACATCGTAAATGGTCCCTGGAGGCGCACGGAGTTCTGCAATTCAAAAAAACCATTGAAGACTCCATGAATTTCTTTTGAGTGCTCAATAATGCCGATAGTTATGGTAGGTTCCGCCGAAATCACCGAAGTCCCTCTAATATTCTTTCCGTTATTTCCGGAGGTTCGGTCACTTCGGCAAATATACTCTCAACTAGTTTTGCATCTGCAAGCAAAAAATCTTTCTCCAGCGGTATTACGACAAGGCCGCCGATATCGACAGCGGCGGGACTAATAACCACGCGGTCGTCGCCTTCAAGAAAATATATATCAGGTCTGTGTTTACGCCGCGGCAGAATGATCACCCGCCATAATTCCTCTTGATATGAACACAGAATGTTCACTTTAGGCTCTTCCACATGACCAAGAACTTTCTTCCAGGCTTCCAGTATATCATTCATGAACTCGACCAGCCGGGGTTTATCAGTGGATTCGATAACAAGTACAGTTCGTCCGTAATTCATCAGAATACAGCCGGCAACATGATCCTTATAATACAATGGTTTCCGCCGCTTCATATCGACGGCATCATATTCGACCTGTAAAGCGCGCCATGGACTTACTTGAAAATGAAAATGATCTGGCGCCGATGCACCGCTTTTAGGGCCGTTATAAAAAACGGTGTAATCTGGACAAAGGTCTCTTGCAAGATCGAGAAGAATCTCCAAAGAAGATCCCAATTCCTGCGGAATATGTTTAATACTGGAAAAAGTCAGATGCCTGTTAAAGATCGGCACCGGGTTGCAAAGTAATAGAAATTCATCGCGGTATAGAATTCCTTTCTGCAGCTCCGGTAGATTATTTAAGCAGAGAAAACATTTACGTTTCTCAATCGCTTCAGAATCGAGATCGGCTTCGGTACTCTTAATGCGTTTTGGATTATACTGAACGGAGACAGAATATCCATTGCAGTCGATTTTACGAATCCGAACCGATTCCAGCGCCGTATATCCTTCGTTTAACTGCGGCCAGTCGAGTTTTTGCTGTTTCAAGAGATCATTGCAAAGCCGTACGAGAACACCGCGATTACTTGTTTTATCAAAAACAGCGTAAATCTTTTTCGCAAGAAGAGAATTATCCAAGGAATTCACAGTTTACTGCTTGTCGTTTAATATTTCTTTTCACATAATTGAAAAATTTCACTTACCGGGACATAACCGATATAGTGATCCACCATTGTCTTCCCCAGTTTAAACGGCGTTTTCTCTATAATCTGATATCCCATATTCTGATACCATAACAAAGCCGCAGTGTTATTCACCATCACTCCAAGCCAGACACAATCAAGATCGTACGTCTGCGCATGGTCAGCCGCAAATGCCATCAGCTGCTTACCAAGTCCCGACCCTTGATACCGAGGTAAAACATATAATTGCTGAACGTATAGTCTTTTCTCTTTTCGATCAAAGAATGTCTTTTCATATCCCGCTACTGTGCCGTCGACTTCAGCAACGAATCCGACAATATTTTGATCGACAAAGAACGACCGTAACACATCTTCGTTATAATACCCTTCCAGATATTCCAGGATATCATCACATGGAATGAATTCAGCATACGTATCCAGCCATGTATCGTGCAGTAATTGACAAATGCTTTCGACATCCTTCAATTCCCAACGACGGTAACTGATTCTCATTACATCTTCCTGATACGATGACAGCGTGCAAGAATTTCTATCGTCCGGATCTTATCCTTATACTCGTCATTACGATTCACTTTATCCACCGATAATGCCGCATCGGAGTTGCCTTCCCAGCGCCTGCAGAAATAAATCGGTTCGTAAATTCTTCCGATTTGGTATTTACGTGATAACCGTAGTGCGGCGGCATAATCCTCGCCATAACCTACGTTAGGCAATCCGCCTGCTTCCCGCAGTACAGCAGTATTGAACGCACGCGGAGCGCCCAGTCCGTTGATTCGAAGTGCATTGTTTCTACCGTTTGCCGCAGTCCATTCCCGGTGATCGATTATACTCGGGGGAAACGCTTCTAATTCCATATTCACTAATTTATACGAACCGATCACCATCGCATAATTATTGTGACCGTGAAATTCGTCTATAATTTTTTGAAGTGTACCCGGCCCGCTGTAAAGATCATCAGAGTCGAGCTGAACGGCGTAGCGCCCGCAATACTCAGAGAAGATCGCTTCATTCCAGCACCCACCGATGCTCAGATCTGTGCGCTGCGGAATTAGAAGTTTCACCTGCTGGTGACCTCTGGCAAGTTCCCGCAGCAGATACGTCGTTCCGTCTGTTGAGTAGTTATCAACAACGATACAATTAAATGAAAAATCGGTTTTCTGTTCCAGCACACTTTTCACAGCATCGCCGACTATATTCAAACGATTATAGACCGGTATTACGACACTCGCTTCCACAGGAAACGGAAAATCACTCTTCAATATTTTCTCGAATTTTGGTTCGAGATACGCACCTATACGTTTAAGATATTTGGTCGCGATTATTTCCATTTCCTTCTGTTTTTTCCGATTGCTCGGATCGACATAAGCAAACTGATTCTCACTACTTATTGCGACAGAATTAATTTTTGAATAGAGGAACTCTTGAATATGAAAAAGTCTGTTATCTATAGCAACCTTTAAACGAAGATCATATAATCCGGCATATGCGACGTTCTCAGTTTTGCCGTATTTCTTAAAAGCTTTCTTTACGGCAGCAGTTGAAAAAAGAAGAATCGGCCCGAAATCAAATCCGTCGCGAATACTGCCGAGTTGATACTCGTTCACCGGATGTTCTTGACGTTCATCATTATCAATTTCATAGTAATCGGAGTATACCATTCCGGCTCTAGTTTGTTCTGCAACATCTATCATCCGTTCCAGAGCATTTTGCCCGAGTTCAATTCTCTGCGACTGGATGATCGCTAAAAAATACTTGGTCTTAATTTTTTCGGCCAAACGGTTGAATGTTCTACCGGATGTAATTGAATCGGACTTCAGTGTTTCACATTTTGGATGTGAACCTTCATATTTTTTATCGTGAACAATAAACACTCGTTCCACCAGCGGTAAATCAGCAATGCGATTAAGATTCAATTCAAATTCCGGAATCGGAAGATGCGGCAATATCACTGTTAATCTATTCATAATTCTTGAATGGGAATAAAGAGAATCTATGTCGTATCGATTTAAATTTTCAGCACATCAATTGCCATAACAGCTGCACCGACTACAGGCGACGATTCTGCCTGACGAACAACAACCGGTAACTTTTTTTTTCTGACGAATGATATGACTTTCCGCGAGTAATAGTGTTCGCTTGCCAGCGAGCCGCCGATAAGTGCCAGCGGCCGCTTTGGCGGATTTTTAATGTTTGCATTCATCTTCTTCAATGTAATCTCGACGAGCTCGATTAATTCCAAAGCTGCGTTATCAAGGATTCTCCTTGCGGCTTTATCCCCTTTCGATGCTGCTTCAATCACTACCGGCATTACGGAAGCAATATCGAAGTTATCTTTATAGACAGAGTCTATTATCTTTTCCTGAGTATCCAGTCCGTATTTTTTTTCAAAGAGTATTTCTAGTTTTGTCTTTACTCTTTTATCATCGAGTGATCTTGCAACGGCACGAAATGCCTGCTGGCCGATTGCATATCCGCTGCCTTCATCACCGATTAATCTTCCCCATCCGCCCGCACGGTAAATTCTTCCGCGCTCATCTTTCCCGAAGACAATCGATCCGGTGCCGGCGATAATGATCAATCCCGGTTTGCCGTTAAAAGCTCCTTCCAGTGCAATTCGTGCATCGCTTTCAATAACTAAATTATTGATCACAAGGCTCCGTGCGTATGCTAAATTCATTATTCCATCGTACATACTTTGCTTATCGCCGGGCCGGCCGGCTCCCGTTAAACCAGCTACTACCGCACCGATTTGCGAAATGCTGCATCCAACTGAATGACAGCAGGTATCAACGAGATCAAGGATAGTATGAGAAGTTCGTCCAATACCGATGATTTGGAAGTTTGTAGGAGCACCCTGTGCCTCCGCGAGAATTGTCCCGTCAAGTGCACAAAGCACGGAAACGGTTTTTGTTCCGCCGCCGTCAATGCCGATGATATATAACGGTTTATCCATAGCTGAGAAAAATATTGACGATAATTCAATGAAAAGCAAACGATATAGAGGTAATAAGCAATATAACGATCAACAATAATCGATTTTATGTCATAAAATATCAATTCAATCGAATTTTTGCTATTTTCCAGCTGATATAAAGGCATGGAACTTTACGGTTTTCTGGCTGGTTATTGATTGAGATGTTAATTTAGCATTACGGGATAGGAAAAATTATCATGAAACGCATTCTATACATTATATTCATAATAACTGTTTTTTCATTCGCTGCGTCAATTGCGCAGACAGCAAAAAAGTATAAAGCACCGAACTTCTCGCTTCAGAATCAAAGCGGAAAGGTAATTGAACTTGCTGAGTTAAAAGGAAAAGTCGTTCTTTTGAATTTTTGGGCAACATGGTGTCCGCCCTGCCGTGCAGAGATACCTGATTTTATCAAAGTGTACAACTCATACAAATCCAAAGGATTTGAAATCATAGGCATTGCACTCGATAATGAAGGTTGGTTTAAAGTTGCTCCATTTATCAAAGAAACGAAAATAAATTATCCAGTGGTACTTGGATCAGAAAAAGAGGTTCAACAGTACGGCAACTTCGAATCCATACCTACATCTTTTATTATCGATAAAAACGGATATATTGCAGGCAGACAGATCGGTTATCTTTCGAAAGATGCACTCGAGAAAAAATTGAAATCATTATTAAAGTAATATGAGATTAATTTTCTCTCTGTTTATAGTTCTTAGTTTTCCGGCACTTATCTTCCCTGCTCAATTTCGTTCATCGGGAAGCAAGGTGAGTGTAGATGCCGTGCTCTCGTCGGACAAAGTAAAAGCCGGCAGCATCATTCAGGCGGCTATACAACTTGATATCGACGAAAATTGGCATGTTAACTCACATCACCCGACATTCGATTATCTAATCGGTACCGCATTCGATCTTCAAGAACGGAAAGGAATCATTCTTACCGACGTGCAGTATCCGCCGGGAAAACTCGTCACGTTCTCATTCGCCGAACAGCCGATCGATGTATATGAAGATACAATAATAATCTTCGCCTCCATCAAGTTCTCAGACAAACTTGCTTCTGTAATGGATACATTGAAGGCGAGCATTATGGTTCAGGCTTGCAATGATCAGCTCTGTCTCGCACCATCTACTATTGAAGTAAAAATACCGGTACAAATTGTGGGCTCAGCGGAACCAGTCTCTCAGCAGCATCAAAATATTTTCGCACGTTACAGAACGGCCGAATTCAAAGAATCTGAATTTAAAAATGAAATTGCGGCAATGTTCGATCAAAAAGGATCGCTGCTTGCATTTCTTGCAATTTTCTTCATCGGCCTTGCTCTCAATCTGACACCATGTGTCTACCCGATGTTGTCAGTAACGATATCCCTGTTCGGTTCACAATCAGAAACAAATATTGCGCGAGTCTTTATCAAGGCCCTTATTTATATTCTCGGTATTGCATCTATGTACAGCATGCTTGGAGTGACAGCCGCACTCGGCGGAGGATTATTCGGAAGCTGGCTGCAAAGTCCATGGGTACTTGGCTTTATTGCGGCATTGTTATTTGCATTAGCACTTAGTTCTTTCGGTTTATATCACATTCGGATGCCGTACTGGCTTACAAATAAGATCGGGGGAATAAGCGGCACCGGTTTTATTGCTGTTTATCTTTCCGGTTTAGTTGTCGGCGTATTTGCAGCGCCCTGTGTAGGCCCGCCGGTCATTGCACTTCTGACATTCGTTGCGGCAAAAGGCGATGCAATGTTCGGCTTCTGGATATTTTTTACGCTTTCGATCGGACTCGGACTGCCTTATCTCGTTCTCGGTACATTTTCGGGACTTATAAAAAAAATACCGCGCTCCGGTTCATGGCTCGTTTGGGTCGAACATATATTCGGCGTCATACTCGCTGGAACTGCATTGTTCTATCTTTCGCTTGCAGTTACGCCAAAAGAGACCGCATACGTTATCCCTTTAGTTTTAGTTGTCGGCGGAATCTACCTCGGATTCATCGACAGCTCAGGTAAAGACAAACCGATATTGAAAAAAATTCAATGGATTTTCGGAATTACTGCAATTCTTTTCGGAATCTATTATGCTGGTAGTATAAGAGATACAGGAAGTGTCTGGAAAAAATATTCCGGTCTGGATTTATTGGAAGCAAAGGAAAACGGAA
>CAZYAM010000036.1:20098-23484 GCA_964645575.1 uncultured Ignavibacteriaceae bacterium | reverse complement strand
TTTTCCATTTGCCTCTCCCCAAAACCTTTCCGATATTAACTCCACTTAACTTAAAGATTTCGCTCAAAGCTCCGGGCTTTGAGAATGCCCGGCTGTTCACACCGACATGAACGGCGGCAATAATCATAAAAAAATATTGAGGTATCCCTATGAGACACACTAAAGTGATCATCATGGGTGCGGCGGGGCGCGATTTTCACAATTTCAACACCGTCTTTCGCACCGATGATCGCTATGAAGTCGTCGCTTTTACCGCAACACAAATACCAAATATTGAAGGGCGTAAGTATCCCGCTGAACTGGCGGGAAAACTCTATCCAAACGGTATTCCTATCTTTCCGGAATCGGAACTGCCGCGCCTTATCAAAGAATTACATGCAGATGAAGTCGTCTTTGCATACTCGGATGTTTCATTCAACTATGTAATGAGTAAAGCAGCGCTTGTTATGGCTGCCGGCGCTGACTTTAAATTACAAGGAGCGCATCCGACGATGCTCAAAAGTAAAAAGCCGGTGATCGCTGTCGTTGCAGTACGTACCGGAGCCGGCAAGAGCCAGACTTCACGAAAGGTGTGCCAATTGCTCCGCGCCGGCGGAAAAAAAGTTGTTGCCGTCCGCCATCCGATGCCGTACGGCGATCTGGTAAAACAAAAAATCCAGCGCTATTCTTCTCTCGAAGACCTAAAAAAATATGAATGTACAGTTGAAGAGATGGAAGAGTATGAACCTCATATTGTCAATGGGACTATCATATACGCCGGTGTCGATTATGAAGCAATCCTTCGCGAAGCAGAGAAAGAAGCCGATGTGATCGTATGGGACGGCGGAAATAATGACATGTCTTTTTATATGCCCGATCTTACCATAGTGGTCGCCGATCCGCATCGGCCGGGGCATGAAATATCCTACTATCCCGGTGCAGTCAATATCTGCCTGGCTGATATTGTTGTTATCAATAAAATAGATACGGCATCACGCGAGAATATCGACATTGTCCGGAAAAATATCGTTGGTATCAATCCTAAAGCAATCATCATCGAGGCAGCTTCGACGATCACCGTAGAAGACGAAGCCGTTATCCGCAACAAGAGGGTGCTTGTAGTGGAAGACGGGCCTACATTGACGCACGGCGAAATGACTTACGGCGCCGGTGTGGTTGCAGCCCGGAAATACGGTGCAAAGGAAATCGTCGACCCAAGGCCGTGGATTGTTAATTCAATCGCTGAAACATTCAAAAAATATCCGCATATTGGAATATTGCTGCCGGCAATGGGATACGGCGGAAAACAGATCACGGATTTAGAGACAACGATAAATAAAGTCGAATGCGATTCTGTTATCATCGGGACACCGATTGATTTGCGGCGTATTATTAAATTCAATAAACCAAGTACGCGTGTGCAGTATGATCTGGATGAAATCGCAAAACCGGACTTGAATGAAATTCTGAACGGTTTTATGAAAAAACACGGATTGAAATGATAAAATATATAGGGGCACGGCATGCCATGTTCCTGCCAATTTATTTATTGTTGAACTCCTGACGGAGTTCCAAATTTAGATTTTTGTTCGTGTTACAAACATTGGACTCCTACGGAGTCCTTTTGGGATGGTTTACAATATTATTATCGTCAGGATTGCACATTTGCTGTTTTAGAATTGATAATTAATCAGAATACCTGAGGAGTTGTGCGGATATTCTTTGTGATGATAATCCTATTGGTAATGCGCATTTGTAATTTTAGAACTTACGATTAGTAACCGAACAGGAGGAAGCACGCAGATATTTTTCTTAAAACAATCCCGTAGGGATTGCACGTTTGTAGTTTAAGAAGTAAAAATTAATATAGAACTCCGTAGGAGTTCCACTGGATCGTTACGAATGACGTTATATACAGACAGGGATATAAAGTATTACAAATCTGCCAAGGAGAAAAAAATATGAAACGAGATTTTATCAGTATTGCGGACTGGTCGAAAAAAGAGTTAGTACAGATCCTCGATCTTTCAAAAGAAATGAAAGCGAATCCGAAAAAATTTACGAAATCACTGGAAGGCAAATCAGTAGCATTGGTTTTCGAAAAACAGTCGCTTCGCACGCATGTAACATTCGAGATCGGCGCTAAACAATTGGGTGCGCATACAGTATATCTTACCAATGCCGATATCAGTCTCGGCAAGCGCGAATCCAATCATGATGTAGCAAAAAATCTCGAACGATGGGTCGATGCAATTGTTGTTCGTACGTTTGCACATAAGAATGTCGATGAACTTGCCAAGTTCGCGAAAGCAAGTGTTGTTAATGCTTTGACCGACTTCGAGCATCCTTGTCAAGTCATCGGCGATTTTCTTACTATTCAGGAACATCTCGGCTCTTTAAAAGGCAAGAAACTTGTATGGGTAGGCGACGGAAATAATGTTTGTCACTCGCTCATGCTCATGGCGGCAAAAGTAGGAATGGATTTTATTGCCGTAACCCCTGCAGGTTTACAGCCTCATTACACCGTGGTGGATAAAGCTATGGAAATTGCCGGAACCACCGGTGCAAAGATTGAACTTTCCTGTAATCCATCGGAAGGCGTGATTGATGCCGATGTTATTTATACGGATGTATGGGTTAGTATGGGACAAGAGGCAAACCACGATATGAAAATGCAGGAGTTTGTCGGATTTCAGATAGATACAGAGTTATTCAAGAAGGCAAAATCGACAGCAATTTTTATGCACTGTCTGCCGGCGCACCGCGGGGAGGAAGTAACTGATGAAGTGATGGACTCGCCTCAATCCGTAGTATTCGATCAGGCGGAAAACCGGCTTCACACACAAAAAGCAATTCTGTATATGCTGTTGAAAGATCAGGGACGTGAAAAACTCAATACTCGTCGCAGTGGGCGGAAACTCGCTCATAAGAGCCGGACAGCGCGGAAAAATCGCCGAACAGCTCGCAAACGCTAAGCTGACCGCCGTAAGTCTTGCGGAAATTGCGCGGGATTATTCGCTTATTGTTACACATGGCAACGGTCCTCAGGTAGGCGCACAATTATTGCGCTCTGCAGCCGGCTCATCGCAGACATACACGCTTCCGCTCGATGTGTGCGTTGCCATGACGCAGGGTGAAATCGGTTTTATACTGCAGAATTCCATGCAGACTGCATTTCATAAAAGAGGAATTAAGCGCCGTATCGTTACCGTTATCACACAAGTAGTTGTCGATAAAAACGATCCTTCATTTAAGCGTCCGACAAAACCAATCGGTCCGTTTTATTCAAGAGAAATTGCAGAACGTAAAAGAAAGGAACTAAGCTGGAGTATCGTTGAAGACGCCGCACGCGGCTACCGCCGCGTTGTTGCTTCTCCATTGCCGAAAGATATAATTGAACTGGATGT
>CAZYAM010000036.1:0-19998 GCA_964645575.1 uncultured Ignavibacteriaceae bacterium | reverse complement strand
GCTACCGCCGCGTTGTTGCTTCTCCATTGCCGAAAGATATAATTGAACTGGATGTAATCAGAGATTGTCTCGAGCATAATAATGTCGTAATAGCTGCCGGCGGCGGGGGAATTCCCGTTATAATTGAAAACGGAGAAGTAAAAGGCATAGAAGCCGTGATTGATAAAGACCGTGCATCTGCTTTGCTTGCCTCAAAATTGGGTATCGAACATCTCGTAATCTCGACAGAAGTACCAGAAGTCTATACAAATTATAAAAAATCAAACCAGCGTGCGCTTAAAATCAGTACGGCAGCGGAAGCAAAAAGGCATTTAGCCGACAGCCAATTCAGCGAAGGCAGTATGAAGCCGAAAATAGAAGCGGCACTTGATTTTCTTTCGACAGGCGGACAGCTTGTCACGATTACAAATCCGGAACATCTCTTGAGGGCACTGGAAGGCAAAGCGGGGACGAGAATAACACTATAAATTACAAATCTCAAAAAACAAATAACAAACAAAATATCAAATACATGCACTCCCAAGCGGAGCTTGGGAGCGAGATCAAAAATCAAATCACAAAATCGAAAATCACTAAATCACCATATCACCAAATCACTAAATCTCAATACTATCCTATCGTTTGCCCGTAATATAATTTTCCAATTGCTTTATTGTATCTTCATGCTGGGAAAGGAGGGCTTTCACGACATCTCCAATTGAAATCATTCCGACCAGTTTACTATTCTCCAATACAGGGAGATGACGGATGTGTTTATCCGTCATGAGAGTCATGCAATTTTCAATGGATTGGCCCGGTGTTACGGAAATTGCTTCAGTGGTCATAATATTTCGTACAGCAATGTTATGAGAGGTCTCGCCTTTTAATGCGACCTTTCTTGCGTAGTCGCGTTCTGAAAAAATTCCAACCAACCGATCGCCTTCAATTACTAAAAGTGCCCCGATATTTTTTTCAGCCATAATTTTTAGGGCATCAAAGACCATGGTGTCAGGAGTGGTAGACCAGATATCACTGCCTTTAGACTGTAAAATACTTCTGACTGTCGTCATAATATTGTTCCTTATTGCTAATCACACCATGAACGGCATTTGATTCCTCTGACAAGATGCGAAAGTACGTGAAGAAAATCAATAAACAATCAAACAGAAAATGTGATATAAAGGACTTGTGCCGGTTTTTAGAGAGAGTCCAGTGATGTTACTAATTGATCTATGCAGCGTGTAATATTAAAACGTTTGAGAGCATCGGTACGTGCTTTTAAAGAAAGTGATGACTGGAGGTCACGGTCATTAAGTAATTTTAGAATTGCATCAGCAAGTTCCTGCTCATCACGCGGCGGGACAAGAAGTCCTGTAGAGCCGTCTCTAATAATCTCAGGCACACCGCCCGCGTCAGTTGCAACAATCGCTTTTCCCATAGCCATCGCTTCGACGAGAACGAAACCGAATGTCTCGGCGTGGGAAGGGAGGACGAAAAAGTCGATAGCAGACATGAATTCAGGAACCGCATTTGTAAACGGAATAAATTGAACGTAGTCGCTTGCACCAAGTTCCATACTCAGATTTTCCAGCTTTTTTTTATATCCATGCTGGCTTTTGGTTTCATCTCCTGCTATGACAAAATGCAGGTTTGTTTGATGTTTTAAAAGAATCGGAATTGCCCGGATGAAGTCATCCTGTCCTTTTTGCGGATCTAACCTGCCCAAAACACCGATAACAGTTTTTGATTGCGGGATACCAAACTGCTGCCTGGTTGTATTTTGATTATAATGAAAAGGGTCAAAGCGCTGTATCTCTGTGCCGATGGGAATAACGCTGATTCGTTCAAGAGGCATTTCTGTATGTTTTATAACTTCCTGTTTCATTCTCTTTGTTAAAGTAATCCACTGTGAAAGATGTGAGTACATCAGTGTATGGAAAAAATCGCGTTTATCTATACTGAACTGCATTTCCTGATAGAAAACGAGTTTTACGGATGGATAAAGCAAATGTGCGATAGTTACAATACTCATATCTTTTGACTGCATAAGAACGGCGACATCGGTGTGGTGAATCCGAAGAATTTGAGCTAAACGGATTGAAGCCGAAACATCGCAGTACTTCCATTTGGTTTTCAAGAGTTCTACATTGAGATTGTATTTCCTAGCGGACTGTGCAAGCGGAGTGTCCGGCGGTACGATGATAAGGCAATTTGCAGCCCGCTTGTTGAATTCAGACGCCAGTTTCAGCATGCTTAATTCCAGTCCTCCCAATGAAGAGGAGAAGCAAACAAAGGCTATGTTGTGGTTTTTTGAAAAGGCTATCCGGTCATTCATCGAAGATCAGAATTCCATATAATGTGTTTATTTAAGGGTATTTGATTCCTCTCCCTTCAATAAAATAAAAATTTCCAAGACAAACATGAGGTTTTCTTCATATTTTAACGGGAAATGCAAAAGATAGTTGAAAAATATTAACAATTTCAGTATTATTACAGCGTTCTTAACAGAGTGTAATATTTGTATATATATTTATAAATGTGAGTAATTTTCTCTCCAGTGAGGGATTGAAGAGAGATATATGTTAAACATGCGGTAATACGGGGGCACTTTTTCGCAATAGAAGCCTAAAAAAAATCCTTAAATGTGTTTGAAATAGGATCCTTCTGTAGAAAAAGAACCATTATAGTTCTATTTTTCTTGTCAAGAATCTGATATTTCCTGGAAGTTTATCTGCATCAAATTCGATTAAAGATCCGAGTGCTGTGAAAGGAGCGTAGAAGTTATTCATTCTCCATTACCTACTCCACCATCAGGTAAAGAAGAACCGGAATTAAATTTCAATCGTGCTGTATCGGTTTTCGGCACCATTGCATCATTGATCGGTATCTTTGGGATATTGTGCTGGATACCGTGGTTTCGTATGCATACCGGCGTTCGTTTGGAATATATTTCTGTTGCACCGCTATCATCAACATCTTTCCTCATTTTTGGATTCATCTTAATTCTTCTCATCCGCAAAAAGTTAGAAAATAGAAGTAAAATAATTATTTCGACAATCGTAGGTTTCGTATCCTTCTACGGATTGTTGGTGTTCATCGGGTACTTTGCCGATATTAATTTTGCTTTTGAATCCGTTTTATTCTCTGTCGTAGAAAAACTTGGTCCGTTTGATACTAAACGGATGTCTCCTCTCTCCGGCATACTGTTCTTTATCTCCGGAGTATCTCTGGAGCTCAAAATTCATGGTGAAAATCAGTTAAGAAAATTAAATTTAGTCGGCGGATACGGGCTAATAACTCTGTTAGCAGGTTTTGTTGCGACAATCGGATATTTGCTCGGCACACCGCTCCTGTATGGCGGTACCATGATTCCTTTAACGGCTGTATCAGCCGTCGGATTTTTGATTTTAGGATGCGGATTGGTTGCCGCTGCGGGACCTAAAATGTTTTTTATAAAGCCGTTTGTCGGCTCATCGGCAAGCGCTAAAATGCTTCAAGTTACGGTTCCATTGATTGTCATTGCAATTATTGTTGAAGGTTATCTCAATGAAGTATCGGCAAAAGCATTTGGTATCAACCAGGCGTTAATTTCTGCAGTTCTAGTCATAGTATTTTCAATTGTGACGGGTATTCTCGTAGTCCAAATTGCGCGAGCTGTATTTCGTAAAGCAGATAAAGTGGAAATTGAACGTCAGAGGGTGCAGCATGATCTCGAAGCATCCGAGATCCGTTATCGCCGTCTTTTTGAATCATCCAAGGATGGCATTATCATCCTTGATGCGGATACCGGAAAGGTTGTAGATATTAATCCTTTCATGATCGAATTACTTGGGTATTCACGTGAGAGTTTATTTGGCAAGACATTCTGGGAAATCGGCCTTTTTAAAAATGTCGTAGCATCGAAAGAAGCATTTAATAAATTACAGAGAAAAGGCTATATGCATTATGAAGATCTTCCGATAGAAAAAAAGGACGGCCGGAAGATTGATGTCGAGTTCGTCAGCAATGTCTATCGAGTGAACGGCGCGTCGGTCATCCAGTGCAACATCCGTGATATCACCGCACGCAAGCGCGCGGAAGAATCTCTTATGCTGCAAAATGCCGCTTTTCAGTCGGCGGCGAATGCAATTGTAATTACAGACCGGGCCGGAAAAATCATTTCAGTAAATCAAGCTTTTACTCAATTGACAGGGTACTCTCAGAAAGAAGCTGTCGGCAATAAAACCAATATCCTCAAATCAGGCAGTCATCCGGCTTCATTTTATAAAAATTTATGGAAGATCATTCTTTCCGGAGAAGTATGGAAGGGAGAAATTGAGAACAAACGTAAAGATGGAAGTGTCTATACGGAAGAAATGACAATCACGCCTGTGTATCAAACACAAAAGGAAATTTCACATTTTATAGCTATTAAGAATGATATCACAGACCGGAAAAGGCTTCAGCAGGAATTACTTCAATCCCAGAAAATTCAAAGTATTGGAACGCTTGCCGGAGGCATCGCGCATGACTTCAATAATATCCTGGCGATCATTCTCATTTATGCATCATTATTGGAACGGTCTGAAAATCGTGGAAGAGACAAAATTCTGGAGAGCAGCCGCGCAATTACGCGGGCTGTCGAAAGGGGTAAGGAACTTGTTCGTCAGATTCTTACCTTTGCAAGAAAAACGAATGTTGTTTTTGAACCGGTAAGTGTTGTTGATCTGATCAATGAACTTCTCTCTATGCTTAAAGAAACATTTCCTAAGGTTATCACTTTTATAGAGAAGATCGATGAAGCTATTCCGTTTATATATGGTGATCGTGCGCAAATACATCAGGCAATTTTAAATCTCTATGTCAATTCGCGCGATGCGATGCCCCACGGCGGAACAATTACAATCAAGGTGGAAAAACAGACGAAGGACCAGGTTCAAAAAAGATTTCCCGCTGCCGAACAGGATTTATATATCTGTGTAAGTATAATAGATACGGGTGAAGGTATAGATAAAGCGATAATTTCAAGGATCTTTGATCCATTCTTCACTACCAAAGAAATGGGAAAAGGAACAGGCCTCGGTCTGGCGGTCGTTTACGGTGTTCTGCAATCCCACCACGGTTTCGTTGATATAGAGAGTGAACGTGATCTTGGCACAACTTTTAAATTATACTTCCCTGTTTCCTTAATGAATGAGCAAGTCGTTGCTGTTACACCTTCATCAGAATCAACTGATATCGGCGGCACGGAAACAGTTTTACTTGTAGAAGATGAAGGACTTCTCGTAGAATCGGCAAGTCAGCTGCTTAAATCAAAAGGATATAAGGTATATACAGCGACTGATGGACTGGAGGCGATTAAGCTCTATGACCAGCACAAACAGGAAATCGATCTTGTTATAACAGATATGGGATTGCCGGGAATTACGGGCAAGGATGAATTTAAGATACTCAAAGAGATGAATCCAGGTGTTAAAGTCGTTCTTGCCAGCGGATTCTTCGAACCGGAGATGAAAGGAGAACTCTTAAAAGCCGGGGCCAAAGGATTTATTCAGAAACCATATATTCCGGCCGATATTCTGCAAATCATTCGTGAGGTGCTGGATACTAAAAGCGTATAAACTTTGGAGTTATGCGCCCTGGAAAAGGGAGTAATTGGTGGTATGGATTATGATGTAATAATCGGACGCAAATTCCCGGCACGGCAGCAATTCTTTCTATATATGCAGGCGCTTTAACTCTTTCCGAACAGTATTTCTTTTCTTAATATCCGATTGGGAGTTGTTCCCAAATGTAAATTTTCATAGTTTGTATTAGTTTTTTGAGGCTTAAGAAGACTATTGAGTGAGGTTATAGTCTTATCATTGTTCTTTTAATTATGTGTATATGCTATGAATAATTCAATCTCGGTTTTTCCCCGGAATAATGCACTTTAAGGATTGAATAGAAAGGGAGCTTCTATGATAAAATTTCTGCGTTCAATACCGGAGTATACAACAGCATTCTTTGCAAAGTACCCTGCGGTGCTTTCGGGATATATCATATATTGCTACTTGTTCATCTCTATAATGCGTCTTTTTTATAAGGTGAAATATCATGGTGCAACATTATACGAAGCTTATGATATATTCAGTGCACTGCCTTTTATGTGGCTTCTGGCAGTCAGCTTAGTGAAAGTAATTGAGTATCGTATTAAACTTCATCAGAATGAAACACGGCAGTTGGTGCGCGAGAAAGAACTGCAGATGAAAGACACTCAATTGAAAACCATGCATGAAGTTGTAAAAGGTTTACAGCATCAGATTAACAATCCACTTGCCGTCATCGCTCTTCTGGTCGGCAGAACAAAAAGACTGATTAAAGACAATCAGGACGCAGTCAAGAACGTTGAATTCATTGAACAATCTGCTAATAGTATCACTAAAGCGCTTGAGGATTTTAAACGGGCAGAGCTCTATGAAATTGACCATATCGGCTTACTGGAGGGGAAAATCGCAGCGCTTCCTAAAGAACAATAAATATGTGATTACCGGCATTGTTTATATATGCCTCCGTAACTTTTATCATTACAGTGTCAAAGGTGTAAAATGAATTTAACGACAGTCTCTGAATTTACTTATGATAATACAATAGGTCGAAAGGCAAACATAATATGGCAAAAATATTAGTTGTCGACGATGAAAAGGATGCACTTACTGCAATTGAAGCAGTACTGTCCTCGGAGGGACATGAGACTATTCTGGTGGAAGACGGTATCCGTGCATTAGAAGCTGTCGGTAATCATTCACCGGATGTCATTGTATGTGATATTGAAATGCCGAAACTTAAAGGATTCGATGTTCTTGCTGAACTGAGGAAGGATCCGGTAACCTCAAAAATTCCGATTATTTTCTTGACCGGCAGAACCGATGTCTCGGCTTTGATTCAATCTATGGAACTGAATGTCAATGATTTTCTTACAAAGCCGTTTGCTGCCCAGGATTTGATTAATGCAGTGAATATACAGTTAAAGAAAAATCATACTTGAATTTCTAATTTAGAAATTTACATTTGATTAACAAAGGAGAAGGATGTTTTTAGCTGCGATTTGTTTTATGTTGCAGGAGCGAAGATTATTCCGATAACTATTCTAAGGTCCATGCTTGAATGAATCGAAAAAGAATTTTATTTTTATGCAACTAAGATAATCGATGAACATTATTTGAAAAAACCGCTTCTCTTTTTCTTCCTCGCTGTCGTGGCTGTTATAGGATCAGTTTGGATTATCAAATCGAACGGATTCTATTATATCGATGAGTGTGCACATTATATGTATTGCAGGTTCGTTTTGCAGGCATTGCCTATAACCGTACGAACCTGGCACAGGCCGATACCGCAATGGCTTTTTACTCTTCCTGCACAGCTCGGGCATACGTTTACAATGTTTTTTGCCCTGTCGATCTCGGTCTGTCTTCTGTTTATTACCTATCGGATTGCGAAGTTGAAAGGGATACGGCATGCAGAATGGGCCGTTTTACTTGTCGGGCTTCAACCGATGCTATTCGACCTTTCGTATGCATGCATGACAGAACTGCCGACAGCTTTTATAATTACACTTTCGTACCTGTATTATCTGAAAGAAAAACATGGTTGGAGCCTGGCGATTGCTTCGGCGGCGATTTTGTGCCGGACCGAAATGTACTTATTTGCCGGTTTAATGTTCTTCGTGTATATCCGGAAACGAGAATGGAAAATACTCCCTCTTGTATTGTTAGGACCTTTACTCTGGATTGCATCGACAACAATCATCTCCGGTGATGTCATGACGTTTTTCAGGGAATGGTCAAAATTTTCAAATCTGACCAAATTCATTCCAGGCGCCTCGGTTACACATTATTTGGAGAACCTGCATACGACTTTCGGATATGCACAGTTGGCTTTTTTTGCTGCTGGTGTTGTGTTTATTGCCATAGCAAAAAGAAATGCAGAATTTGGAATTATATACGGTACAATAGCACTTACGCTCGTCATTCATACACTTGCGGGGGCAGAAATGTTCCACTGGACGGCAAGCATAGGTGAGCTGCGCTACATGGCAGTAGTAGGGCCATTCTTCGGGATTATTTCAGTTTACGGCTTTTCTAAGATCATAGATAAAATAAAACGGCCGAATTTACAGCTGGTTTTTTCAATCCTTGTTTTAGGTGCTGTAGTGTTCAATTGCACTTTGACAACTCATCCAAGGCGCTGGCAAAATTATGATCAGGTTGTAATCACGATGACGAAAGCGATCAGGACTGAATATCCGGATCTAACATTATTGAGCAATAACGCAATTGCAGCATATGTTATGGATGTGCCGCCGACAGGAGGGCGGTATTTTGCACCGTTCGATAAGAAAACACTCAAAAAGTATCCGGAGTGTATTATTCTGTGGGACCCGTTTACATCGAATTCAATTTTCACTCAAACCGAGTTGACGAAGGATAATATGTTGCAGGATACAACGGTAAAAGTGCTGGACAAATATAGCTATTGGGGCGCCGACTATTTTGTGCTGTATAGGAATAAGCAGGATATGCCGGTTCAATAGTATATCTATTGTCGGAATATTGCAGATAGAATATTGCAGTTGATTAAATACATAATAGTTCATCTGCAAATTTTCTCTTATCTCGAATTATTCATCTTTAATTTTCATATATTTAAATTCGAGGACCGGGCAGACAGATGTTTAATCTCGATAATATAAAAATTAAATGATCAAACTTAATTCTTAATAACATATAAAAGAATATTTTAACGGAGCAGCATTCAATGAACTTACAAGAAATAACGAAGGCATATGATTTCTCAGGGAAGACTGCCGCAATCACAGGCGGCGGCGGTGTGTTATGCGGCGAAATGGCAAGAGCCCTTGCGGGATGCAATGCAAATGTCGTTATACTTGACCGTGATGTTGCACTCGGTGATAAAGCGCTTCAAACATTAAAAGGGACAAAAGGGAAACACGAAGTCATTTTTATCGATGTTCTCGATAAAGCCAAAGTGCAGGAAGCGGCCGATGCGCTGTTTGCAGAATATGGACATATAGATATTCTTATTAACGGTGCCGGCGGAAACAATCCTAAGGCTACAACAAATGCCGAACAATCGTTCTTCGATATTCCAACCGAAGCTTTGCAATTTGTTTCTAACCTGAATTTGATCGGAACAATTCTGCCGAGCCAGATTTTCGGGAAGAAGATGGTTGAGCAGAAAGAAGGAATTATTTTAAATATTTCCTCGATGAATGCATTTCGTCCGCTGACGCGTATTCCTGCTTACTCGGCAGCAAAAGCAGCAATCAGCAACTTTACACAATGGCTTGCCGTCCATATGGCGCAGGAATATACTCCGAACATTCGTGTGAATGCAATCGCTCCCGGTTTTTTTCTTACGGACCAGAACCGATTTCTCCTGACGAACAAAGCGACCGGTGAATTGACAGAGCGCGGCAAGAAGATTCTGGATCATACACCGGCAGGACGTTTCGGCTCGCCGGATGATTTACTCGGTGCAATGCTCTGGCTGTTGTCGCCAGTATCCAAGTTTGTTACAGGCATCGTTATTCCGATCGACGGCGGCTTTTCGGCATATTCGGGAGTGTAAGCAGTTAAGAACAGTTATTTTAAGAGAAAAAGGAGCACAGAATGAGTGAATTAAAAATTAGAAAAGACAGTGCATTGGATTTAGTGTCGGTGGGTGCGCTGGTGAATCGTCTTGATCCGGGCATCATACCTTTCAGAAAAGCACATGAGTGTCAAATTCATGTAAGCGGCGGCGAATTTAACGTTGCAGCAAATTTGTCCGATTGTTTCGGCATGAATACAGGCATCGCAACGGCAATGGTCGATTACCCAATAGGCGATTTAATCAATGAGCGTGTCCGAGCGATGGGAGTAAAACCTTTTTATAAAAGATTTAAACACAACGGTGTGAACGGCCCGAACATGGCAACGGTGTATAGCGACAGAGGACAAGGCGTACGCCCCCCTGTGGTGTTTTACAACCGTGCCAATGAAGCCGGTGCTTTATTAAAACCGGGTGATTTTGACTGGAATGCTATCTTTGCTGGCGGTGTGCGTTGGTTTCACAGCGGCGGTATCTTCGCATCGCTTTCGGAAACAACAGGTGAAGTGATCATCGAAGGGATGAAAGCAGCAAAGAAAGCAGGAGCGGTTATCAGTTTTGACCTGAATTTCCGCGCAAAGCTATGGAATATTTGGGGCGGAGAAAAGAAGGCAGTGGAGATCATAGCGCGTATTGTTGAAAATGTTGATGTACTGGTCGGCAATGAAGAAGATTTACAGAAGGGCTTGGGAATTCCCGGTCAAGACGTGGAATCAAAATCAAAACTCGATCCAACAGCTTTCTTTGCTATGATTGATAAGGTTATAAAGAAACATCCGAATGTAAAAGCGGTAGCGACAACATTACGCGAAGTCAATTCGACCAATCACCATACATGGGGCGCCGTTGCGTGGGTGGACGGCAAGACGTATGTTTCGCCTACCTGCGAACTGGCAGTTTTAGATCGTGTCGGCGGCGGCGATGGGTATGCAGCCGGATTCTTTTATGGTTTGTTAACAGGTGAAACGCCGGAAGAAGCCGTAAAACTTGGGTGGGCGCATGGTGCATTGCTTACAACAACGCCGGGGGATACGACCATGGTAACAGTAGAGCAAGTACGTGCATTCGCCCGGGGAGGATCTGCGCGTATACAGCGATAATTGGATAATAAACGGTATTCGGCATTTAAATATCGTCATTTGACAGTATGTGATGCAGGATATTTGATTGTATATACAGATTTCATTAGATTAGCCACGGTTGATAAATACGAGGTTCTCTAATGGAAGAAGTATCAGATCAGCAAGCCCTAGACATTCTTCTTGTCGATGACGATGAATTCTTTGCAGATATTGTTGCAGGCCAGCTTGAAGAAGAACTAAATCACCGCGTAACTATCGCCCGAGGCGGCCGTCAAGCGAAGGAATTACTTGAAAACATCGGTTCTCATTTCGATATCGTTCTTACCGATTACTTTATGCCGGATATGAACGGCGTTGATCTTTTACATTGGATGCATGATAGTCACATTGATACACCGGTTGTAATGTTAACAGCTGTAGGATCGGATCTAGTAGCTGTTGATGCAATGAAGCTTGGCGCATATGATTACGTACGGAAAGAACAACTCGATCTCCAGCACCTTGGTGTTGTTATTAATGCAACAAATGAACGCCATAGGTTCCGCGTTACACAATCCATTGAAGAAGAGCGCGCGATGGAAATGAAATTGAACAAGCTGGCGACCGATAAAGTGCGCGATGTATTGAATGCCATTACCCCTACTCTCAATTCTGCTCTGGCGAATATAAACGTGGAAATCGAAACACAGGGTGAAGAATTATGCACGCAGGTGCCTTCACCGCATCGTGAAAAGCTGCGCTGCCTTCTAAGACGGCTTCAGCATGAAGCAGTTACACTGGAAACTTCAGTACGTGGATTACTTGGGCTGTACCGAATGCTTTATGCACACCATGCTGAATTGAGGGAACTCGATCGTATAAAAAAGGAAATCGAAGAGAAGGTCGCTTCGATCTCTGAATGATTTTTACACTAGTGATGTAATCGATTGTATATTAAGTGAATTCCATCCAGCACAAGAGTTGTATCCACGTGCTGAATTATCTGCGAATGCTCTGCGATAAATTTTGAAAAACCGCCTGTAGCGATTACTGTCGCTTTTTTTGATTCGCATTGCAGTATCTCACTTTGAAGCCGCTGAACCATCCCGGTCATTGCATCGATAGCACCGCAGATAACTCCTGTTTGAATACTGCTAACCGTATCGGTGCCGACGGCGGTCTCCGGAAAATGGAAGTCAATATCCGGCAATTGAGCCGTACGTTGATGCAGGGCGGCAGCCGATGTTGCTATGCCTGTAGAAATAACACCGCCGAGAAAATCTCCGTTTGATGCTATCACACTATATGTAGTTGCAGTCCCGAAATCAATAATAATGAGCGGTCCGCCGTATTTTGCATACCCGGCAACAGCGCTGCATATTCTGTCAATGCCGAGCGATTTCGGATTCTCATAATGTATCTTTATTGCAAAATCTAAATCTGTATTCACAATCAGCGGTTCCTGATGAAAGCACTTCTTGGACAAAGAGACATAGATGCCGGTTATATCAGGTACAACTGACGAGATGCCGACTCCGTCGATTTTCTTTACGTCGATCTCTTTTTCTGTAAACAGTGTCAGCACTTGCCTGCTGATCTCATCTTCTGTTTTTTGAGGAATACTCGGAATACGCAAGTCGGTTTTAAGTCTCTCATTCTCGTAGATGCCGATGACTGTATGAGTATTTCCGATATCAATTGCGACAAACATATTGTCTTTCCATTTTTCTTTTAAAAGATTTTGTAACTAATCAATTTACTCTTTTCTTATACAATTTTCTTATCGATCTCCTCCACTTATAAGGGAGGACTACTCGCTTGCCGTCTTTCCCGCCAGAATGCGTAGCGGGCTGGTTGGCAGGAGGTGGAGTCACTTATTCTTTGACCTCACCCCCGCCTACATTTCTGCCTGCATTACATTTCGGCAGATAAATCATTTCGGCGGGCAAGCCAACCCTCTCCTAAAAGGAGAGGGGAAGTGATTCCTCTATATTCAGCATAGTTACCTGAGATTTTATTGTGAATTTATTAAAGTTCATATCTACCTATTCCTTTTTTAAACACCGTAGCTGCCCGAAAAGAATTGGAATAATGGTAGTCGAAGACTTCAGTCTTCGTTGGTAAACTAAATACGAAACCTAAAGGTTTCGACTACCATCATTTATGTAATTTTGAGATAACTCCGAGTATTTCTCTGTATGTAATCCCATGCTTCCTGAGATTTTATTGTGAATTTATTAAAGTTCATGTTTTCTCTTCCCTTTTCTTTTTACACCTCTCCCCCTTACAGGGAGCCGGAGGCCTATCATAACACGTACGAATGCACGTTACAATTTTTTAAAGTGGGGGTCATTTAGCCTTGACGTTGATGACCTCACCCCCGCCTGCCAAAGCACACTTTGTGCGGCGGGCTCGCCTGAGCACGAAGTGCGTCGGCGAGCGGGCAGGCTAACCCTCTCCTGTGAGGAGAGGGAATAATTTCTCTATTTCTAAAAACCATTGGGTAGTTATTGTATTCCTTAACTCTCTTTCGTGAAGATAACATCGCCTGCATAACATACCCGATGACCGGCAGGTGTTTCAAGAACCAATCCTCCATCGGCGGAAAGGGTAACAGCATGCCCTTGGAGGCGTTCGCCTGCCTGAGTGATAGTAATCTGTTTCCCGAATATAGTAGTCCGCGATTTCCATTCGTTGAGTGTTATTGTAAAATTGCCGATTTTAACTTCCGAGTAAAGTAATTCTAATGATGTCATAATTTGGTGAAATACATCTCTTCGATCAAATTCTTTTCCGCATTCCCGGCTGAGTGATGTAGCCCGGTCTTTTATCTCTCCGTCGAATACTTTCTGATTAACGTTCACTCCCATGCCGATAACCGCATAATCGAGCACATTGTTCTGGAAGGAACTTTCCAGAAGAATTCCACAGCATTTCTTTCCGTTTATAAGTATATCATTCGGCCATTTACATTCGAAATGTTCTCCGGTAACGACTTCAAGGGCTTGTGCTGCCCCTACGGCAGCAAAAAATGGAAGCAGGCCGGTCTTGTTGATTTCAAGTTTCGGGCGGATAATTGTTGAGAACAGCAAGTTGCTTCCGGATTCCGCCTGCCATGTTCTTCCAAGCCGGCCGCGTCCTGCCGTCTGGTATTCGGCAATGACCACGGCCCCTTCTTCAGCGCCGGCGCTTGCAAGTGTTTTTGCGCATGTGTTGGTGGAGTCTATGGAATCGTAGGTGAAAATCTTTTTACCAAAGATGAATGTGGTCAGTCCGTTTTGAAGTTCTTCTTTTGAATACATAAGTGCGGTATCCTATTCCCGGGCGGTTTTATTTATCAGCAGCCGGTTATAATTCCCGAGTTTCCATCCCAGGTTATAAATTATCCGGCATACCTTTCCCATTCGTTTATAAAGTATTTTATCTGCAGTATCGGTCGGTTTATGATAATCGGCATGGATACCGGTAAAGAAAAAAACGATCGGTACTCCGTTCCTTGCAAATTGATAATGATCGCTCCGGTAATAAAAATCTTCAGGATCTTGTTTGTCATTGTATTTATAATCAAGAGTTAACTGTCCCAATTCTGCGTTCGCTGCTTTAAGCAGACTGTCGAGTTCCGGACTTATCCTGTCGGAACCGATAACATAGATATAATCGGTATCTTTGAATGCTTCGTGTATTGCATCCATACGCCCGATCATATCCATGTTCAAACCGGTAATTGTTTGATTAAGCGGGATGACGGGATTGCGTACATAGTACTTTGAACCTAACAAGCCTTTCTCTTCTGCTACTGTCGTCAGGAAAAGCAGACTGCGTTTTGGTTTGACGGGATTTATTGCGAATGCTTCCGCAAGTTCCAGAACAGCAGCTGTTCCGCTGCCGTTATCATCCGCGCCGTAATAAATAACACCGGCCTCATCCTTTCCTAAATGATCATAGTGAGCAGTAAAAACAACAGCCTGCGTTTTAAGATAAGGATCACTTCCCGGTATGATGCCGATTATATTTTCTGTTTGTTTTGTTTCATGAATAACCTTTGTATGAATTGTTACAACCGCATCGTCTACGAAGACGGGCGTGAATTCCTGATTTTGCAGCGCTTCGTTTCTGAGCTGTTTGAGTGATTTGCCAGTTGATCTTAATACTTCCTCCGCCAAAGCCGGTGATACTACAAAATGAATATTAGAAGGCTGCACGTGAGGTTTATCGCTTTTCATCCGAAAGGCACCTTTATTCGTGCCAAAACCTCGTATCATATTTTGTGAGCGTTGAAATGTGGCCGGTCCTTCTTCATCCGGAATAATCAATGTAGCAATCGTTCCTGTATCATGGCGTTTCGAACGGAGCCGCCGCCGGGCTGCCCACTTTGTCGTATCATCGGCATTATCCTTTTTCCCGATAAAGGCGAACACAATTCGTCCGACAAGCTTCGCCTGATCTGCCGCATCTAATTCCGTGTCTGTAAATCCGACAAATGCTGTTTGGCCGGTGACCGTCGTGTCTCCCGCTTTTTCATATAAAAAATCCGCCCCCCAAAAGTATTCTTTCTTAATACTGCCGGTGTCTATTACAATCTTTGTTTCCGGATGAATGCGTGATATCTCGACATCAAAATGCTGGAAGTATGTCCCGTCATCACCGGCGGATTGCAGATTTAGTTTTTCAAAAATCCCGGCGATATATTGTGCAGCTTTCTTCTGGCCCGGATAAGAAGTCTCGCGCCCTTCAAGGCTGTCGGATGTTAGTATGTATAAATGATTCTTCAAATCCATCGGGCTTATCGATTCATATCCGGTCTGAGCGTTTTTTTCGATAGCTTGGGCATAGATAATCGAAATACAAAGCGGAAAAAGAATCAGAAAACGACGCATGAAATATTTCTCCAACATATAAAAAGATAATGAAACCGCAAAAGATTAGCGAAAATGCTTGTGAAATGCAAGATGAACCATAGAGACCTTCGGAAGGTCTTCAGAGCTTAAACCAAGGAACCCTTCCGAAGGTTTTCTAGAACTTTTACTGCGTTGTATGCGTGTATAATGGGGAGATTGCTTGTCCGCCGTGTTTCATCATTTGGCGGAAGAGGGATCATACAAGTATATTTTTTTAAGAATTGACAACGTTCTTGAAAAACCGCTCACTTGTAGCTCAAAATAAAATCTAAGACCGGATCCCTTCCATTTAGATAATCCTGGCCGGTTAAATCAATATTATAATCCGGGAATAATGATTCAGGATTGCCGTTTACGGTTGTAAAATATTTTACGCAATATTGTGCTGTTATTCCGGAATTTGGAAGCGTGAATGTACGCACTTCTCCATAACTATTCGGCCTGCCTCCTGTAGGCTCGCCGACAAGCAGGCAATTTGTATTTTGCTTAAATGAAATTGCATTTAATAACGCCGATGAAAATGTATGATTGCCGATAATAACGAATAATTTACCGTTTTGATTGAATGAAGAATTTTTTAAATACGATAAAAGCGGATTTATAATGCTTGAATTGCCTCCCCCGTTATTTCTTAAGTCTATGACAACTTTATCAACCTGGTTAGAGGAAATGAAATTTATAATCTCGTCTGTGAAGGCTGCAAAGGACTTATCAGGCGAATTGGAACATTTATTATATGCAATATAAAAAACTTCGTTCGATGCTAAAAATGTATACCAGTAGTAACTGGAGTAATTCTGCAAGTATAAAGGGATCGTCTTGCCTTCAAGTACGCTTCTATAACCGGATGAAAAATTATAATAATACTGTTCGATTGAATTGAGCGTTACTTTTCCGGCACCTTCAATATCCAGTTCTGCTTGCGAAAGATTGTCCGTGAAACCGTAAAATTCTAAGGCTTCAACGAAGCTGAAGATTCCGGGTAATTGATAATCAGCCCAATAAATATTTTCATGGGATATAATATTCTTTAAAGAATCTTCAACGATAGAAATATCGCTATTACCTGCCTTAATGATTTTTTTACCCAGCAGACCTGTATTATTATTATCTGTCTTTACAATATAGAAGCCGTCTGAAAATTTGACGGCATAAACCGGAAGGAAATGAAACTTAGTTACCGGAGGAAGATATAGCATCGTATGCGCAATATTGAAGGAAGCTACAACCTGCTGCAGCCTGATATAAACTTCATAATCCCGCAGGGAATCAACTGAACTTTTAATATCGTATAATGTATTGTCGAATGTTTGTTCAGAAATAAGAGAAGAAAAATTAAGCTGGCTTGATTTTAATTGCGAGCTTAGATAATCGATGTCTTCTTCCCACCGCAAAATTCTTTCTTCTTTTGATACCGGCGGTGCGAGCGGATTATCCGAACAAGATAGTAAATGAAGGACGATGAATAAGAATAGAGATATTCTTAATATTTTATTTATTGTTTTCATAGTGGATTCAATACATATCAAATAGTTATTTCTTACCGCAGCAAGTTTAAATATAACGTTTGCAGGAGATTTAAAAATTGATGAAACCGTAAAAGATTAGCGAAAATGGTCTTTAAAAGCAAGATGAGTCGATGGTGTAATATGTTTTGTAGGGACGCACAGCCGTGCGTCCCTACAGAGAGGGGGCATTATTTTTTCGTTCCGCCGGATGGTTTCCAGTGGTGTTATGACAAAGTATTATGCAAATGTTTCCTCATTGTCTTTATACTCTTCATCTCTTCGACTTTATCATAAATGGCCTGACATACCCCGCCAAGATTCTCGCATACGTCGATATTCGTAAAACGTAGAAATTGTATTTCATATGCTTCGATGTGTTCCTGTCGTTCTTTGTCATACTCTTTTGCACTGGAAACAAAATGAGAATCTCCGTCAACTTCAATGGCAAGTTTTATTCGTGGACAATAGAAATCGAGAACATATTGGTCAACACTGTATTGTCGTAAGAATCGCTCGCCATGCATCTGTCGGCTTTTGAGCTTTGACCATAATATTACTTCCGACTTTGGCATATTGCCTCGCAACGCTCGCCTGCGAGACTGCAATTCTTTCTTATTAAATGTTTCGGTCATTTTTTTAACCCCCTGCCTGCGGCTTCCCCCTTTCAGAAAGGGAGCGTATAAATGTTACACGCGTCAGCGTGTAGCGAAAAAGACGCAGATGCTATCATGTCATGGGGTTCGATGTTTGTTGTTTTCCGTTAATCATTCCGTCGGATAGCTTCCAGCGATGTTATGTAAAAGTCTTGAGTAAATGTTACTTTATAGTCATTGTATCTATTTTTTCCATTCTATTTTCCGTGAGTGCCGTAATTTGGGAGAGGGAGGTACTCCGCCCGAACCGCATAGCAGCTGTTGTATGATGTGCTTGGTCGGCGTCTCCCTGCATTCAATCTGCTTTCCTACATGTGCGTTCTTTTTTCTCCCTTAATAACTTGCCCGCCTTAAACCGCTGGAGCCACGATGGCGGAAATGGTTTTTCCCTTTACTTGGTTTAAGATGTAACTAAATATTGCATTTAATTCTTTTTCTTTTATTTCTTTATCATCTTCAACAACATTTCCATTTTTATCGAGATAATCTTTTACTTCACCATGCTTTAATACAAATATATTTTTATTCTGCACTTTTGCGATTTTTATACTGTTAAATTCAATATCTTCAATTTTCCTTTCATCGGTTCTCGGGCTTTCTGTAAGTTCTTTTGCCATTTCTTCCTCAAACTTTTCAACATCGAAATTTATTTTTTTTGTCTGAATAAATGTTTTAACGTCTTTAATGAACTTTTGCCTATTTCCTCTAACCCATTTTGACCTTTCTACAGAAAAGTCCTTATCTACAAGAGCATAAAAATCAATATCAAATTGTTTGCAGAATGTTTCAAAAAATAACGTATGATCGCATCCGTTCATCATAAAAAAATGTTCTAAAAGTTGGTTATTTTTATTGCCTTCACAATATTTAAAGTATCGATCATAATCATCAACCCCTTCTACGAATATTGCAATATTCGAGAAGAAAAGGTCACGGTGTCTAAAAAAGAAATATCTATTTTCATTATCTTTTAATTGTCGTTTTAATTCTTCATCAACAATTTTATTTATAGTTATAGTATTATCCTTATGCTTTTTGAAATGATGTACTTGCTCAATGAGGCCAGGATGACAAAAATAGGGGGAATGAGTTGTAAGAAATATTTGCTGATTTTTTGCTAACTCAAGCAAAGCCCAATATAATTTTTCTTGCGCTTGAGGATGAAGGCATATTTCAGGCTCATCAATAAAGAGATAAAAAGGCTTTTTAAATATACTTTCATTAGGGTGCTTTATTAGCTCCTCTGCATATACTTGAAGCAAGGCTAATGCAACCGAACGCTGCATTCCGCTGCCTTTTTCTTCCATGAAGGTTGGAATGCCGTCATTAATCTCAATTTTAGTGTTCTTAAAAAACGAATCGACTTTTAATTCATTAAAATGAAAGGAAATAATTGCATCACCAAATTGTTCTGCGAAAATGGCCTGCGTTCTTTTTTCTATACTTTTCAACTCTTTTCGTAAACCAGAATTTTCATCATTAAATGTCTTATGAAACTCAGCAGAGAATTTTTTATAATCATCTGT
The DNA here is from genome assembly GCA_964645575.1 of uncultured Ignavibacteriaceae bacterium. Taxonomy (GTDB): domain Bacteria; phylum Bacteroidota; class Ignavibacteria; order UBA10030; family UBA10030; genus Fen-1298. Next base: position 743 of record CAZYAM010000036.1, on the reverse strand, counting down.
TTCTTCAAATTTACTTGCAATTTCTTTTAAGAGATTACCGCAAATTGTTGTAGAGCCGAAAGCTGCTTGGTCATTCGGGTTTGTATCTGACCATACAAAATTTGTCTCGAATAATTTCTTTAATGGAGCATCTATACCAGATTCATTTTTAAACGCATTTTCTTCATTATCCCAAAGTTGAATGACTTTAATATTTGTGGAGGTTCTTGTTAGTTTAAAATATTCATTATTATCGTAAGTATAGATATATTTTTTAAAAACGTCTTTCTTGTTTTGCTGGGAATAATTATCAATGACATCGGATATATTACCTGAAAAATTAAGTTCGACAGAAATATTATCATTTTTTTTGGCTTGTTTATTTTTAATATCATCAATGTTTTTCTTTGTTCCATCTCTTAGAAAATCTATAGCTTCAAATACTGTTGACTTTCCCGTATTATTTTCACCAACAAGGATATTTAGACCACTACCAGCAGTTTTGTCGTCAGGTAAATTAAACTCTAAAGGCTTTGTATCGCCATTAAAGCATTTGAAGTTTTTTATCAGCAAAGATTTAATAAACATACGACAATATCCTTATTCAAATTTAATTCCGTTTTCAATTACAACATCTTTAATATTTTGAATTACTTCGTCTGTAGTTAATGAAAGAATATTTGAGCGAATACCTTCAATACAGGCATTGTCAAAGGTGTTCTTCTCCTGCCCTTTGAAAACAGAGATAACCGATTGGATCGCTT
>CAZYAM010000035.1:17295-23556 GCA_964645575.1 uncultured Ignavibacteriaceae bacterium | reverse complement strand
AATTTTTCTTTCAGTACTCTTTTTCTTAACCGGCTGTCACACAATGATCCTTATCGATGAAAATGAAGATGAAGTGGTAGTAGAAGAAGTCGTCGAACCGTATCCGGTCGTTCGGATCATGCTGGATTTGACTCCTTTTCTTTTCAGGGAAATAATATTTGCCGGGAAATCGCATCCGCATCACATGCCGCCGTTTATACACGGCCATAAAGGCCCCGAAGGAACACCAGACCATACGGACAAACAGCGATCGACACAAACCGGCAGAGGTTCTGCAGATACCGGCACGAACTCTGCAAGCAGAGATGAAGACGGACAAAATACACGGGATTCAGGAGTAAGACGAAGCGGGCGTTAATTAAGGAAAGGATGGCTTTTATGAAAGCACTTTTAACACTTTGCTCCTTAATCATCACAACGATAGTTTTTTCCGGATGCTATACAATTCTTCTTGTGGAAGATACTCCGGAAAGTACATTTGTTGAACTTGCTGCGACTGTCGTCGAATACATTCCGGTTTATGTTTCAGTGCCTAATCCGGAACCTGTATTTGGACCTCCACCGCCGGCATATATACCGCCGGTCGTGCATGTCTCTGATAATCCTCCTTCAACTCCACCGAGTTCGGATGATCGCCGGCTGATACAAACAGGACGAAATCCTATTGATTCGAATCCTGCGCCTGCAAGGAATGATGGAAATAATACCGGAACTCGAGATTCAGGAGCAAGAAGAAGCGGGCGTTAATTTGCAGAGATAACTTTAAAAATATATAGTAATTTTACTATTTTAAATTTCCTGAGAGCAGCAGCGACTCAATCAATATAACACTTTCCTCCACCGCTTTCTTTGTCATTTCCGATAATTCTTCACTGAATTCAAACTGCGAAGCAGGAATACCTATAACGTATGCTTTCTGCGGTATTCGCTGATATAGTTGTTGACTTAATCGTAACAATGATTCCGGAGAGATAAAATGAGAGCGCGGCTGGTTTTCCTCTATTCCGGGCCTAATAGATTTAATTACCGGCTGTGTAACATTCACATCCGCATCGATGAAAATTACAATATCGCAGCCGGATATCTGTTCGGCAAGCTCCGGCATCAGCTGATGAACCAATACACATTCAACTTCAGCAAAGCGTTTCGCAATCAGCTCGGCAGCACGAATTCCCGCTGCATCATCACCGCGGAGTGTATTGCCGTAGCCAATAACGAGCACTTTGTTCATCGGCGAACTTCGTCGAGCACATTGCCTGCTGCATCAAGCAATTCCACGTGCAAAGGCATTTGTCCGAGTGCATGTGTCGAGCATGAAAGGCACGGATCGTAACAGCGGATACCGGCTTCTACCCTGTTCAATATGCCTTCGGTTATTTTTCCCTTTTTACCGTCGATAAAATGCGAGGCAATCTGCCGCACTGTTCGGTTCATTGCAAGGTTATTCTGCGCTGTTGCAATGAGCAGGTCAGCTTTTTGTATTACGCCGTCTTTATTGACATTGTAATGATGGAAAAGCACGCCGCGCGGCGCTTCTGTGCACCCGACTCCCTCCGGCCGGTTGATGGAAGCCTGAGAGCGGATATTCTGTCCGAGAATAGCAGGATCTTTCAGAAGCATCTCGATCTTTTCAACGGCAAAAAGCATTTCGATACAGCGTGCATAATGATAATAGAACGAGTTATTGACTACATTAACATTACCACTGAGCGACTTAAAAATTTTCCGTTCAGCTTCTGCCAGCGGAGTTTCGATATAATCGCAAATATTAACGCGCGCCAGCGGACCGACACGGTACATTCCCTTAGGATAGTCCAGCGGTTTATAATAAGGGAATTTTAGGTACGACCATGGTTCCACAGCTTCGCCGAAATAGTCAAAATATTTTTTCGGATCGACAGCATCGGCGATAGTATTATCGTTGCCGTCTTTGATGCGCAGAAAACCGTCGTAGTATTCCAGCCCGCCGTCTTCAGTGACTAATCCGACCAGCAGCGAGCGGAAATTCCCGAACTCCGGAATTTCTTTCGCATACTTTTTATGTATTTTTTTCAGCGTATTCAATGCAAGTCCGACCGTCTCTCTTGCTTCTGGAATCCAGTTAAGCATCTGATCCTTCATTGCCGGTTCGAGCGGTTCGCGTACACCGCCGGGAACCGTCCATGGAGTATGAATCCGGCGGCCTCCGAGAATCTCGATAATTTCCTGGCCGAATTTCCGCAGACGGATTCCGCGTTTAGTAAACTCTTTATCGGCAGCAATAAGTCCGAAGACATTTCGCGCTGCGGGATCGGAATCGAAGCCCAATAAAAAATCCGGAGATGAAAGATGAAAAAAGCTGAGTGCATGAGACTGCAGCCATTGTGCGAGCGTCAGGAGACGGCGGAGTTTTTCCGCTGTTTCCGGAATCTCCACCGCAAGAATATCATCTCCTGCTTTTGCCGATGTCACAAGATGGCTTGCCGGGCAAATACCGCAGATTCTCGACGTGATACCGGGCATTTCCCACAGCAGCCGTCCTTCCGTGAATTTCTCGAAGCCGCGAAATTCATTTACATGAAACCGTGCATCGGCCACATCGTTATTTTCATCCAGTTGTATCGTAATTTTTGCATGTCCCTCGATTCGGGTCACAGGCGATATTGTAATCAATTTTGACATATTCTATTCATTTCTTTCGATTAATATTTCATGCTTATATACATGACATTCTGCATGAATGTATTTCCGGTTTAGGTCTATCCATATCTTAGATATACAGGCGGCAGTACCGGAATTCTGCCTTCCAATAATTCGGTCACCGCAAACCATATTTGATCTGCAGTCGGCGGACACCCATGAAGCCACACATCTACCTTAATAATTTCATGAAGCGGCCTTGCTGTCTCTAATAGTTGTGCAAGATTGATAAAATCATCCGGTATACGCGGATTTTTATCCGACAATTCGATATACGCCCGCTTCTGAATTGCTTCAACCCCGACCGGATTTCGCATCGCAGTCACATTTCCTGTCGTTGCACAATCTCCGAAAGCAACGACAATGCGCGAATTCTTGCGTATAATGTGCGCCAATTCTTCGTTTTCATTGTTCGTAATTGCGCCTTCTACAAGAGCGACATCCACATTCTCCGGAAATTCCTTTATATCGGCGATGGGAGAATAGACAAGTTCGATTTTATCTGCCAGTTCAATAAGCCGTTCATCGAGATCAAGGAAAGACATATGACAGCCCGAACATCCTCCCAGCCATGCTGTTGCTATTCTTGGTTTCATAGTTTTATTTCAAGTAATGATCAGTTTTCTGTTTTTACATTAGTTAGATTGTTTCTATTCTTCTTCATCCGCTGTCCGCACCCATTCATGCTTCTTACGTGCGTTCACAATGAATTTGATAAAGCCGCGTTTTTTCTCCATTTCACCGACAGCAGCGCCTTTCTCAAACAACGCGCCTGTCGGACAGACGCTTACGCACTTTCCGCATGATGTGCAGCTTGGCGAAGTGCCCCACGGCTGGTTGAGATCCGCTATGATCTCACAATCAATGCCGCGGCCTGCAATATCCCAAACGTGTGCTGCCTCAACCTCATGACAAACTCGCACGCAGCGGGTACAAAGAACGCAACGATTTCGATCTATGACAAAATCTTTATGCGTTGCATCAAGCCTCTTTTTGGGAAAGAGATACGGAAAGCGTACATGATCGAGGCCGACTCCATAAGCCAAGTCCTGTAATTCACAATGGCCGTTCACGACACAGACTGCGCACTGGTGATTCCCTTCAGAAGCCAATAACTCGACGATCATTCTTCGGTATCTTTTCAGTTTATCGGTATTTGTACGAACAACCATGTTCTCTGTCGGTTTTGTTGTACATGCCGGGACCAGTTTCGTCGTTCCTTCTATTTCCACGACGCAAAGACGGCATGCGCCGAACGTCGACAGGCCTTCAAGATAGCACAACGTCGGGATAGGAATTTTATTATCACGCGCTACCTGGAGTATCGTATCGCCTTCTTTTGCGCTGTACTGTTCTCCATCAATCGTAAATGTAATAACCGACATAGCCTATGCCTCCTTCGCAGCAGTTACGGGTGAATTTTGCGGGGAATGCACATTTCCGTCCGATTTTTTCAATTTCGCAAGGTATTCTTCTTTGAAGAATCGAATTGTAGAAAGCACGCCGTTCGGAGCCGATTGACCGAGTCCGCAAAGACTCGTTTCTTTCACCATAACACAGAGTTCCTTCAGCAATTCAAAATCACTTTCCGTTGCATCGCCTTTGATAATTTTATCGAGCATCATATAGATATGTTTAGTCCCGACACGGCAGGGAATGCATTTGCCGCATGATTCATCCATGCAGAACTCGGAAAAATATTTCGCCACTTCCACCATATTGGATGTATTATCAATAATAATCATTCCGCCGCTGCCCATCATAGCGCCGACCGTCTGAAGCGATTCATAATCGACGGCAATATCGAGATGCTCCGTCGGGATACATCCTCCGGACGGCCCGCCTGCCTGTGCAGCTTTGAACTGTGTTCCTTCCGGTGTTCCGCCGCCGATATCGAAAACAATTTTTCTCAGCGGAATACCCATCGGCACCTCGATAAGTCCCGGCCGTTTTACATTTCCTGCTATCGCAAATACTTTTGTACCGGTGCTTTTTTGAGTTCCGATTTCAGCAAACCATGCACTGCCGTTCCTTAAAATCGGAGCGACATTTGCGTACGTTTCCACATTATTAATGACAGTCGGTTTGTCCCACAGTCCTCTTTCAGACGGATAAGGCGGGCGGACTTTCGGCCGGCCGCGGCGTCCCATCACGGAACGCAGCAGCGCTGTCTCCTCTCCGCATACAAACGCTCCGGCACCGATACGGATATCGATACGGAAATAAAATTGAGATTCGAAAATTCTATTTCCGAGCAGGCCGAGCCTTTCAGCTTGTTTGATCGCTGTCCTGAGCCTATCGATTGCCAGCGGATATTCTGCACGCACATAAATAAATCCCTGATTCGCACCGACGGCGTATCCCGCAATCGCCATACCTTCCAGCACGCGATGCGGATCGCCTTCCAGCACGCTGCGGTCCATAAAAGCACCGGGATCTCCTTCATCGGCATTGCAAACGACATATTTCTGATCGGAGACTCCTTTACGGACGATATCCCACTTTAGTCCTGTCGGATAACCGGCGCCTCCGCGTCCGCGCAATCCGGCTTTTCGAATCTCGCCGATCACTTCTTCAGGCACCATTTCGGTCAATGCTTTTGCAAGCGCTTCGTAACCGTCTGCTGCAATATATTCCTCGATGCTCTCGGCATTTATTTTACCCATGTTCTCAAGAACAATTTTCTTCTGCGATGCAAAGAACGGATCATTCAAATCAAGTTCATTGTCTTTTAATTTCCTGCCCTGTCCGACGTGTTCCTCGATTATTCTGCGTGCTGCTGCAGCATCTACATGCTGATAGAGCGTCATATCGGGATGAACGATAACAAGCGGGCCTTCACCGCAGAGGCCGAGACATCCGGTACCGATTATCTCGCATTTCTTAGATAAATCAAGATCAACGATTGCTTTCTTCAATTCATTTTTTACAGTATCGCATCCGCTTGAAACACAGCCTGCAGACGAACAGTAAAGTATGCGGTATTTGAATTCCGCCTGCCGTGCCTGTTCCTTTTCCGCTAATTCACGGAGATCTTCTACAGTCATGCCGCAGCCTCCTTTTTCTCGTCCTGCCACTGTTCAATGCGTTTTACAGCCTCAGCGGCCGTAAGCTTGCCGGCAACCGTATCGTCAAGTACGGCTACAGGTGCCAAACCGCATGATCCGACACATCGTGCCGAAATAAGAGATACCTTATTGTCTTTTGTCGTTTCACCGAACTTGCAGCCGCAATGATGCTCGACGGTTTTCTGGATTTCGTTTGCGCCTTTTACATAACAAGCAGTGCCAGTACAAAGAACGAATGTATGTTCGCCTTTCGGTTTAAGGCGAAAGAAATGATAGAATGTTGCAACGCCGTACACACGGCTGAGAGGAAGTTTAAGAGCATTTGCAATATAGACCATGAGGTCGTTTTCAAGAAATCCAAAAATCCCCTGCGCCACGTGCAGAATCTCAATTAATGCATCACCGCTTGCATGATGCTTTGTGATTGCACGGTCAAGCAGCTTGAATCGGTTATCGCCGCTTGGATGGTTTTTAGGTTCTGGTTTTACCATAGTTATCGTCTTAATTCCGTTAT
>CAZYAM010000035.1:8841-17195 GCA_964645575.1 uncultured Ignavibacteriaceae bacterium | reverse complement strand
TTGATGCGAAGAGCATTGCTTTTCAATTCTTCAAGATTACAATCAACATAAGGGAGAAGATCTATTTTGTTGATAATAAGGGCTGATGCATTACGGAACATTCCCGGGTACTTCAGCGGCTTGTCATCACCTTCCGTAGTGCTCGCAACGACAATCTTCATGTTTTCGCCCAAATCATAATTGGCGGGACAGACCAGATTGCCGACATTCTCAATAATTAAGAGTTGAAATCCGCTGAGGTTGACGGATTCAAGCGCGTTTTGTATTAGATTTGCATCGAGATGACATCCACCGTTTGTAATAATTTGCACAACGGGAACACCGAACTTCGCAACTCTCTGCGCATCCAGGTCTGTCTGTACATCTCCTTCTATCACGGTCACTCTAAGACTGTCTTTCAAGTGTTCAAGTGTTCGCTCCAGAATATTTGTCTTTCCGGAACCTGGTGAGCTCACTATATTTACTACAAACACACCATGTTGACGGAATACTTCACGGTTTCGAGCAGCAAGTGCGTCGTTTTTCTCCAGTACTTTTCGTTCAACCTTAATGATACTCATAGTGTTTCAATCGTCTCTTCTAATTCAATCTCTTTAATTCGCAACTCAGTTCCGGAAATTATTCGTATATCAGTACTCCCGCATTTACCGCACATAGCAAAACCCTCTTCATTCTCTGTTTCTGTATTACAGGTACGGCAATGAACACGAAACGGGATAAATTCAGTAATTAATTTTGCATTGCTTAGTACCGATTCTGTTGTGATCGCTTGAAAAGAAAATTCCAGAGAATCCGGTACAATTCCAGCCACCGCTCCAATCTCAACACGCACCGCGGTTACTTGGTTCCATTTCGATTCCGGAACGCTTTGCTGGATTATCTCAATAATATTCTGTGCAACTGAAAGTTCATGCATGATTGTATTCGTACTCAAAGAATCGCTATAATACAACGCAAGAAACGTACCGACTCATATTTGTCTTCTTTAGGATAAAACAAGCTTATCTCTTTTCAGTTATGCAAAAGAGAAAGACCGCTTTCCTGAAAATGAATAAAAAAATACAGATTTATCCGAGTCCAATTCCGGTATTCTATTTATTCGTGTATATATGTTAATTAAAATAATCTCTTCTCCCGCCATTTGCAAACCTGCAATTCAATGGACAAATATGTGCATCGTATTCTAATAAAAGCATCGATTTACGGCGCATTTCTGCAATACACTTGCTCCACTTACTAATTCTATGTTGATTTATAAAAAGCATTATGGTTCTTCATATAGATGACTTCGCTTTTTTCATATTACAGGTAAATTAAATCATTAATTAACTTTATTATTAAAAACTTTTTGATGTTTCAATCGTCTTTATTTATGTAAGCGATGAATGATTCTCATGCATGCCGGCAAGGAGTAAGTAATGAAAAAAACCGTCTATATTTCAATCTCAGCAATCGTTGCAATCTTGATTATTTTATATCTTGTTTTTATAAGAAATGATCGTCAAACATACAGCTTCAAATTTAATGAAGTTACGCAAGGCGATCTTACAGTCTACGTCACTGCAACGGGAACAATTAATGCGGTAACATCGGTTGATGTGGGAACGCAGGTTTCCGGAATCATTTCAAAGCTGTATGCCGATTTCAATTCAATCGTAAAAAAAGGACAGCTCATTGCTCAGATAGATTCCACTTTCCTCGTACAATCCGTAAAAGATGCCGAAGCAAATCTCGAAAAGGCGAAAGCACAATATACAGACAGTAAAAGAAATCTTGAAAGGACGAAAACGCTTCTTGAACGAGGCCTCGATTCGCAGTTAAATTACGATGCGGCTTTAACGACATATGAATCAAATGGAGCTTCGCTCAAGTCCGCTCAGGCGGCTCTCGACAGAGCAAAAATTAATTTATCTTACGCATCAATCTACGCTCCTATCGACGGTGTCGTCATCAACCGTGCCGTCAACATCGGTCAAACAGTAGCAGCAAGTTTCTCTTCTCCTACATTGTTCACTATCGCAAATGATCTAAAAAAAATGCAGGTTCAAACAACGGTAGATGAAACGGATATCGGCAAAATCAGTATCGGGCAGGAAGCAGCCTTTACAGTTGATGCCTATCCGGATGATAATTTCAAAGGCATGGTGTCGCAGATCAGGCTTGCTCCTCAATCTATTCAAAATGTTGTCAACTACATTGTAATCGTCGATGTTAACAATAATAGATTAAAGCTAATGCCGGGAATGACGGCAAATGTTAAAATACTTATAGCCACCGCAAGTAATGTAATGAAAGTCTCTAATATGGCTTTGAGGTTTCAGCCGCCGAATGATATTATCGACACAACAAATTCCGGTTCAATGCGCATAGATTCCTCCGGCAGAGGAATAAATGCCGAGGATTTTGCTAACGTTCAAATCGGTGAACAAAACATACAAAATGGGAAACAATTTTCGCAGGTTGACAACGCGCGCTTCAGGGCTCTCGGAGATTCAATTCAGGCAGCACACGAAATGAAGCTGAGTCGGGAAGAATTACTAAGTGAAATTCAAAAAATAGTCGGCAAGAGAATAGACCGGGGTAAACTAATTGTTGAACAGAACAAACCTCAAACAAAAACACAAAAGAAATCGTATAATTACGGTATTACATCGAATTTCCCGGAATATCAGAAAAATGCTTACGTACCGTCTCATCAATCCGGAAAAGGCAGAGTCTGGATTTTGAATTCAAACGGATTGCTTGAGTCTGTTTTCGTTCGTACCGGATTGAACGATGGGCGGAACACCGAAATCACTACTGCAAAATTGAAGCCGGGAGATAGTGTTGTACTCGGTGTGGCATCGAACGGCGATTCCGGAAATGAGCAGGTAAAAAGTCCTCTCTCCGGTTCAAGTCAATCACGGCGAGGAGGCGGCTTCCGATGATTCGCGATACTGCTCCTTCATCACCTCGTACAAATGGAACTCTTATCCGTATAGAACACCTAACCAAGGTTTATAAGCTTGGCGAGATTGATGTGCATGCCCTTCGCGGAATATCAATCAACGTATCAAAAGGTGAGTTTGTAGCAATTATGGGGGCTTCCGGTTCCGGAAAATCCACGTTCATGAATATTTTAGGCTGTCTTGATATACCAACGAAAGGGTCATATATACTGGAAGGAATCGATGTTGGAAAATTATCCAGAGATGAACTTGCGATGATACGAAATAAGAAAATCGGTTTTGTTTTTCAGGGATTTAATTTGCTTTCACGCACTTCAGCGCTGGAGAATGTAGAACTCCCTTTGTTTTATGGTGCGACATCAACTAAAGTCAGAAAAGAAAAAGCGATAGAAGCGCTTGAAAAAGTCGGCCTTGGTGATAGAATACATCATTATCCGAACCAACTTTCCGGCGGCCAGCAGCAGCGTGTTGCAATTGCACGGTCGTTAGTAAATAATCCGAGCATTGTTCTTGCCGATGAGCCCACCGGTAATCTTGACAGCAGAACAAGCGTTGAGGTAATGGGTATTTTCCAGGAATTAAATAATAACGGGATAACAATAATTCTTATTACTCATGAACCTGATATTGCGGACTTTGCAAAACGTCACATCGTTTTTCGAGATGGCAAAATCAGAGCGGATAAAGTCAATGATAGACCTAAGACCGCATCCGAAGTGATCAAAAGCATGCCTGTGATAGATGATGAGGAGGATGAAGTAGAATGAAAATGTTGAATATAGTTCTTTCCGCATTGAGAGCATTGCAGCGCAACAAGATGCGGTCCTTTCTTACAATGCTGGGAATTATCATCGGAGTCGCAGCGGTTATTGCAATGCTCGCCATTGGTCAGGGGGCGGAGTATTCCGTTAAGGAACAAATTGCATCACTTGGGACCAACGTGCTCATGATCTTTCCGGGTGCACAGCAGCAGGCAGGAGTAAGAAGCGGAGCAGGATCGGCAACGACACTCACAGAGGATGACGCATCGGCAATTATAAGAGAATGTTCTGCAGTACAGTATATTTCGCCGGGAGCGTTTTCAGGCGGACAGATCATTGCCGGTAATTTGAATTGGTCTACAAGTATTCAAGGAACGGGCATCGATTATCTCGAAATTCGACAATGGCCGATAGAGTATGGAGATTTCTTCACAGAGCAGGACGTTAAAGCTGCCGCAAAGGTCTGCATACTTGGAAGAACAGTTGCCGATAATCTTTTTCTCGATGCAAGCCCTGTAGATCAAACAATTCGTATTCGCAATGTTCCATTTAAAGTGATCGGTGTGCTGATAAAAAAAGGGCAAAACGCGATGGGACAGGATCAAGATGACGTTATTCTTGCACCTTATACCACCGTTATTCGAAGACTCTCACATTTTCCAAACTTAAGATATATCCTTGTGTCGGCAACAAGCCTGAAGGAAATTTCTACAGCACAAACACAAATTTCCGAACTCTTGCGCATGAGACACAAGATTCAATCTTACGAAGCGGACGATTTTACTATTAGAAATCAAACCGATTTAGCTTCGACAGCGACTGAGACTACTCAAGTGCTTACGATCCTGCTTGCAAGCATCGCTTCTATTTCACTGCTCGTTGGCGGTATAGGAATAATGAATATTATGCTGGTCTCTGTCACCGAAAGAACGCGTGAAATAGGAATACGCATGTCCATCGGTGCTCGTGCTAAAGATATTCTTACACAATTCCTGATTGAAGCACTTGTATTAAGCTTGCTCGGCGGGATTACTGGAATCATCCTGGGTGTTGTCGGCTCAACCATAATCTCCAGTATAGCAAAATGGCCCACTTTTATTACAGCATTTTCTATAATCCTTTCATTTGGATTCTCTATTGCAATCGGCATCTTTTTCGGTTTCTATCCGGCAAGGAAAGCTGCTATGCTGAATCCTATCGATGCCTTGAGATATGAATAATTGACTCATAAACAAAGTCCGTCTTTTCATATCCCGAAAAAACCGGATTCCTTCTTTTATCAAATATTTTTTTGCTTATTTTTTAAAATATCCTTGTTTTTTTCACGCTTTTGATTGATTCTCCTTCAACTTCTCACTACATTTCCATATTATTATGAGGTGCTAACTCTGGCAAAACTGGAATGAACATTGCTATCTTCGCCTCCGGGCGCGGCACTAATTTTCAAGCAATTCTAAGCGCAATCGACACCGGCCTTTTACCGGCGCGTGTCACAGTACTTATCAGCAACAGGTCCGATGCAGCGGCACTGGATATTGCACGCGCTCATAAAATACATACAAGTCATCTCTCGCAAAAAATGTTTCCATCGGAAGATGCGTTTGCTGAAGCAATGCTGAACGTGCTGTCTCTCCAACGATCGGAACTCATTGTACTTGCAGGATATTTAAAGAAAGTTCCTTTACAGGTAATACGACGATATCGTAACCGTATTGTGAATATACATCCGGCGCTACTGCCTTTTTTCGGCGGAGCGGGAATGTACGGCCACTTTGTGCACGAAGCGGTTATTGCAAGCGGTATGAAAGTCTCCGGCGCTACAGTTCATCTTGTAGATGAGGAATATGATCGCGGTCCGATCGTGATGCAAAAAACCGTCGAAGTCGCCCGGGAAGACACCCCGGATTCGCTTGCTGCAAAAGTATTAAAAATTGAACATGAAATTCTTCCCTTAGCATTAAAAGCTTTTGTTGAAGGAAAAATAAAAATAGAAGGAAAAAAAGCTTGGATAATGTCATAATTCTGGATCCTTTTTCAAAACCAATCTCATCAACCACTGACCCATTGTTGAAAATCCGGCGTGCGCTGATAAGTGTATCGGATAAAAAAGGAATTGTCGAATTTGCTAAAGCATTGAAGGAATTCGGCGTTGAGATACTTTCCACGGGCGGGACATATACAACGTTGAAGAATGCCGGCATCGATGTAAAATCGGTTTCGGATGTTACCGATTTCCCGGAAATACTCGACGGCCGCGTGAAAACTCTGCACCCGACTATTCATGGCGGCATACTTGCAGCGCTCGATAATCCGTCGCATCGTGAACAACTGCAGAAGCATAATATTGAACCTATTGATCTCGTAGTTGTGAACCTGTACCCGTTCGAACAAACCATAGCAGTTGAAAACGTAAAGCTCGACGAAGCCATTGAACAAATCGATATCGGCGGACCGGCAATGGTGCGTTCATCATCAAAGAATTTTAAGCATACCGCCATAGTCGTTAATCCCGATTTATACGGCATCGTATTGGAAGAAATGCGAGAGAACGAAGGCGGACTCACCATACAAACACGCTTCAAGCTTGCATGCCGTGCGTTTCAACACACTGCTCATTATGATTCAGTTATTGCATCGTATCTTGCAGGATTAACACCGCAGAGCACATTGCCGGATTCTATCACCCTGTCGTTGATGAAGGAACAACCAATGCGCTACGGTGAAAATCCGCACCAATCGGCCGCGCTTTATGGAAAATTTGGCGAACACTTTCAGAAACTACACGGTAAAGAACTTTCCTATAATAATATTCTGGATATAAACGCTGCAGCACTCATATGCGCGGAGTTTGATGAACCGACTGCTGTCATCGTAAAACATAATAATCCCTGCGGAGTTGCTTGCAGTGCAGTTCTTATCGAAGCATACAAGAAATCATTTGCGACCGATACCAAGTCGGCGTTCGGCGGGATCGTCTGTGTAAATCGTCCGCTGGATCGTTCAACCGCAGAAGCCATTAATGAGATATTTACAGAGGTTATTATTGCTCCGGAGTATGAGCGGGGAGTTCTGGAATTTCTGACAAAGAGGAAGGACCGCCGGTTGATGAAACAAACATCTAATCTGCGTAAAATTCGTGAATTGAATATCCGTACAGTTGTCGGCGGTATGCTCGTCCAGGAACCGGATCAGCATCGGATTCATTCAAGCGAATTAAAAGTTGTTACCAAACGCCGGCCGACGGATGAAGAAATACAGGCGTTGCTGTTTGCGTGGCGTATTGCAAAACATGTGAAATCGAATGCAATTGTCTACACCTCGGGCGACCGGACACTCGGTATCGGTGCCGGACAAATGTCCCGTGTTGATTCATCTAAAATAGCCGCAATGAAAGCCGCTGAGGCAGGATTCGATTTACACGGCTGTGCAGTATCATCCGATGCTTTCTTCCCGTTTGCAGATGGATTGATGGAAGCAATAAAAGTAGGCGCAACTGCAGTTATTCAACCCGGCGGTTCTATACGCGACGAAGAGGTAATTAAAGCAGCTGATGAACACAATATAACAATGGTTTTCACAGGCATTAGACATTTTAGACATTAATTGATACTTTAGTTCACTTTCTAATTAGTTACTGGATATTCATGGGACTCTTTTCATTATTTTCTGCTGATCTTGCTATCGATCTTGGCACAGCCAATACAGTTATCTGGATGGAAGGCAAAGGCATTATTCTGAATGAACCTTCCATCGTCGCATTCGATCGAAACACAAAGCGCATTATTGCCATCGGCAACGAAGCGCGTGAAATGCTCGGCCGCACGCATAAAGATATCCGTACAATCCGCCCGATGAAAGACGGTGTCATAGCGGATTTTGAAATCGCCGAGGGTATGCTTCGCGAGTTTATAAAAAAGATCAGTGCCGGCTGGGTGCCGAGCAGACGCATTATCGTGTCGGTACCATCCGGCATTACTGAAGTGGAAAAACGCGCTGTGCGCGATTCTGCCGAGCATGCCGGCGCTAAAGAAGTTCACTTGCTTGCCGAACCTATGGCAGCCGCAATCGGTGTCGGTTTGGATGTCGATGCACCTGTCGGCAATATGGTTGTCGATATCGGCGGCGGTACAACGGAAATTGCGGTTATCGCATTATCGGGTATTGTTAATGAAGAATCACGGCGCGTTGCCGGTGACGAGATAAACGAGTCGATCATCCAATTCTTTAAACGGAACCACAATATTTTAATCGGCGAGCGAACCGCAGAAGCAATTAAATGCGAAGTCGGATCAGCAATGCCTCTCAAAGAGGAAATCACCATTCAGGTAAAAGGGCGCGACCTTGTCAACGGTATACCGAAAACAACAGAAGTAAGTTCAGTTGAAATCCGCGAAGCACTCAATGAACCGATTTCTCAAATTGTTGAAGGTGTTAAAATCACGCTGGAACGCACTCCGCCGGAACTCTCTGCCGATATTCTCGACCGCGGTATTATGCTTACCGGCGGCGGCGCATTGCTCAAAGGACTTGATGAACGGCTGCGCCTTGAGACCAACCTTCCTGTGCATGTTGCCGAAGAACCTCTGCTGGCTGTCGTGCGCGGGACAGGCAAAGTGATGGAGAATATTGATAACTACTCTAAAGT
>CAZYAM010000035.1:0-8741 GCA_964645575.1 uncultured Ignavibacteriaceae bacterium | reverse complement strand
TTTATGAATTCCGGGAATACGTGATTCTCAGCGGATTGGTTATACTTTCAATTTTTCTGATGGCACTGAACGACAATCCGCAGATAAAACAAATACGCACAATTTCAACAGTAGTGTTTGGAGTAATGCAGGAAAAATTGAGTTTCATCCCGGGCTATTTCGGACTTAAGTCTGAGAATGAACTCCTTCGCCGTATCAATATAGAACTCGCAGATGAAGCACAGCGGCTTCGTGAAGCAAAACTCGAAAATCTTCGCCTTCGCCAATTGTTGGAGATGAAGAGCCAATTACCCTATATATTTAAGGCGGGCCGTGTTATCAATAAGAATCTTTCTCTTCTCCGTAACACGGTTACACTGGATGTCGGTCTCGCGGACGGCGTACAGGAACGCATGCCGGTAGTGAGCAACGGCGGATTGGTCGGTGTTATCACATCGGTTTCAATGCATTATTCCATTGTGAATATTCTTATCAATACGGATTTCCGTGTAAGCGCCAAAATCCAGCGCAGCCGGGTGGATGGAATCGTTGCCTGGGATGGAAAAGCTTTT
Organism: uncultured Ignavibacteriaceae bacterium; assembly: GCA_964645575.1. Taxonomy (GTDB): domain Bacteria; phylum Bacteroidota; class Ignavibacteria; order UBA10030; family UBA10030; genus Fen-1298. Next base: position 8,190 of record CAZYAM010000035.1, on the reverse strand, counting down.
ATTTTCAAGAATATACCTAAGATGCGAGATGTCAAAATCGGCGATTTAATAACTACTTCCGAATACGGCAACACTTTCCCGTCGAACATACGCATCGGGATTGTCAGCGAAGTACGCGATCAAGAAAGTTCGCTTTTCAAATCCATCACCATGACGCCAAGTGTGGATTTTGTTAGACTCGAAGAAGTGTTTGTAATAGTTGCCGTTCCAAATGCAGAGCGGACTGAACTCGAACAGCGTTCCATTCCGCGTACCGGCAGATAAAAGAACCACTATATATGGAATAGGGGATAGACAGCCCTTTTCTTGCATCTTGCTCGTTTTTCAGTTACTTTGTCTACCAAATAATTCACAAAAAACGGTAAATCCGCCGATGGCAAAACTTAAACCGAAAAAGCCAGGTAAATCGCAAGTTCCGCATATCTCTATTGTCATTCCTCTTCTTAATGAAGAAGAATCATTGCGCGAACTGTTCTCGAACATCAGAGAAACAATGCAGCGGATAAAAAGACCGTATGAAATTATATTTGTTGACGACGGAAGTACAGATAATTCATTTAAAGTAATAAAGATATTACACAATGAGCATCCTAATATTATAAAAGCGGTACGCTTTCGAAGGAATTTCGGCAAATCGGCAGCACTTTCGGCCGGATTTAAAGAAGCAAAGGGCGGCCTTATCATAACAATGGATGCAGATTTGCAGGATGATCCGGAAGAGATTCCCCTGCTTATCGAAGCATTGGGCAATTCGTACGATCTTATATCAGGATGGAAGAAAAAGAGACACGATTCCATCGTCTTCACATTCCCTTCACGTATCGCTAACGCTCTTACGAGCATGTTAACCGGATTGCATATCCATGACTTGAATTGCGGATTGAAAATTTACCGAAATGAAGTCATCAAGGAATTAAAGATTTACGGCGACCTTTATAGATATATACCCATTCTGGTACATCAAGCAGGATTTCGAGTAGGAGAAAAAACCGTACAGCATCATCCGCGAAAGTACGGCCACTCGAAATATACCATCGGAAAATTCTATCGGGGATTCCTTGATCTGCTGACGATTCTTTTTACGGCAAAATATATACGCCGTCCTCTTCATCTTTTTGGTGTATGGGGACTCATCTCGTTCATTATTGGCATCGCAATAGACGGCTATCTGTCTATTCAATGGCTCATGGATCTCACATCACTCAGCAATCGTCCGCTCTTCATGGTTGGATTTCTTTTCATTATTATCGGCGTTCAATTCGTATCTCTCGGTTTGCTCGGTGAGATGATTTCACGCCACGAACGAAATGAAAATAGTTATTCCATCAGGGAACTCCTGAGGTAAGCCTGCCGATGAACTCTTCAATGGAGATGCGTAAAGACCATGAACTAGCTCATGGCAAGCTACTTGCTCCCAATGCTGTTGAAATTTGGGGCTGGGCAACGCCTGCCGGATTAGAGCGCGCACGCCGGCGTACTGAATTGCTGATTGAACGAGCATCTATCAAACCGGGCATGAAAGTGCTGGAATTCGGCTGCGGTACAGGCATGTTTTCACGCCGTATTGCAGCTGCAGGAGTTATACTTACTGCAATTGATCTTTCTCCGGATTTAATCGCTGAGGCAAAGAAAGAATCGGGTACGAATATTACTTTTCAAATCGGCGACATCGAAATGCTCCCTTTTAACGACGCAACGTTTGATGCAGCCATCGGAAGTTCGATACTGCATCATGTACAGTTCGAAAAAGCCCTTAAGAACGCATTTAATGTCTTAAAACCGGGCAGAATGATAGCGTTTGCCGAACCGAATATGCTGAATCCTCAAATTGCCATTCAAAAAAATATTCCATATATAAAACGCAAAATGGGAGATTCACCGGATGAAACTGCTTTTTTCCGCTGGCCAATGGCTCGATTATTGAAACAAATAGGATTCATCGATATTATTGTCGATCCATATGATTTTTTACATCCTGCCATACCCCGAAAATTTGTTCCTGCAGCAAAAAAGTTATCATATATTTTAGAAGCAATTCCGCTTATTCGCGAGATTGCCGGTTCAATTATTATCTCAGCACGCAAACCTGCATAATCTAATTGAGGTTATCTTGCGTAATTCTTGTAATTTCACCAACCTTTGACGATATTCGTTATAATAAACATCGGTTCTGGAATACTCAATACTCATGCCTCATAACTTTAGTGTAAAATTCGGCAATATGTTGTATAAGCGCTTTTTCCCGCTTTATCGTCCCTTATACTTTGCCTACAAACGTCGAGAAGATGCGTTTGAAATACAAGTTATTCGTTCACTCATCGAACATGGAGAGACCGTCCTTGACATCGGAGCTAACATCGGTTTTTACACCGATATTTTTTCAGATATCGTCGGGCCAAACGGAAAAGTGCATGCATTCGAACCGGACATCCTGAATTATTCACATCTCAGGAAATATTTCGATAAAAGGAATAATGTTTTTCTTCAGCAAAAAGCAATCTCCGAAAAAACCGGGTCTCTAAAAATTTTTACATCGAAACTGCTTAATGTAGATCATCGTACATATCCGATAGAACAGTACGAATCATCGTATGATATCGAAGCGGTTTCGATAGACGACTACGTTGCAGGAGGATTTAAAATCGATTTTATCAAAATGGATATTCAGGGCAATGAACTCAAAGCGCTGCGTGGTATGGAAAAAACTCTCAACGCCTTCAAACCAATTCTATTAACTGAATTCTGGCCTTCGGGATTAAAACAGGCGGGTGATTCTGCCGATGATTATCTTTCACTGGTTCAATCATATGGTTATTCAATCTATCAATTGAACGATGGAATTATTTCCAATTTTCAGCGCGAAATTATTCCCGGCCTTGAACTGAAAGGAGACTTCGGGTACATCAATATTCTACTCTCACATAATAATAAAATTGAACAACTTTCCTGGTTTCATCAATAATAGTTATGTCTAAGAAAAATAATAAATCTCAAATCAAATCAGTAAACGATAATTCCCAAAAGAAGCAATTCCGCAGCACTTTGTTCGGCAGAACAGAAACCTTTTTGGGGAATAACCATCGCAAAGCATTCCTCGTTTTGTTTATTATCTTCGCTTTATTTGCCCTGGCAACATTTGATGTAAAAATCAGCACGGACAACGATGATGCGCTTTATGTCGAAGCCGGATACCAATATGCAACTCTCGGATCACATTACTTCTATAATGCTAATGCCCCGTTATACACAATGGTCATTGCTCTGCTTATTCTTATATTCGGATATCATCTTGTTATTCTGAAAATCTTTTCTTTACTATGCATGCTCGCAGCGTTTGCTCTCTTTTATAAATCCTTTGTGAAAAGAATACCGCACCTTGTTCTTTTCTCTGTTCTGGCGGTTATTGCTGTTAATTCCAGCCTAATGTTTTTCTCAAGCATGACATATACAGAAGCATTTTATCTGATGTTACAGATGAGTTTATTTTTATTCTTTTACAAATTTATTGAACGCGCTGACGAAGAGAAAGATACATTTCAAAAAACATGGAAATCGTGGCTGTTACTCGGTTTGATTTTAACTCTTCTGTCTTTAACAAAAAATGTGGCAATTGCTGCCGTTCCGGCTATCATGCTGTTTTTTGTTCTTCAAAAGGATTATAAATCCGCAATGTATGCATTCGGCGCATTTACGGTTATTCGCGGTCTATATGAAGCAATAAAGTATCTCATCTGGGGATCGACAGATCAATACGCGACACAGACATCAATACTTTTACAGAAGCATCCTTATGATGCATCGCAGGGGCAGGAAAATTTTGCCGGCTTCATCGGCAGATTGATTGACAATACTAATAATTATCTTTCACGTATAATATTTCAGATTCTCGGATTGCGCGGAGAATACGCGGATATTCAGCCGGTACTTGCAATAATTGTTCTGGCGCTATTTCTTTGGGGGGCATATTATGCTTTCAGGAAAAAACATTTTGTTTTATTGTTCGCCGTACTATTCACACTGTCGCTTGAAGGGTTTACATTTTTAGTCCTGCAGCCGTTCTGGGGCCAATTACGGATGATTCTTATTGTTATCCCGTTTTTACTGATAATAATCTTTCAACCGATTTATCACTGGCTGTCGTCCAAAACGTCATTGCAGCCGTTCTTTTTCATAGCCGCTGCGGTTCTTGTAATAGCCGGATTAGCAAAAACTTATCCTAAAGCAAATAATAATCTTTCTGTTTTAAGCAAAAATATAGGTGGAGATATATATTATGGATATACCAACGATTGGGTAAATTATTTACGGATGAGTGAATGGGCAGGCACTCATCTTCCCAATTATGCATTAATTGCATGCCGCAAAGCACCAATGTCATTTATCTACGGAAAAGGAAAATCATTCCATGGTATTTATAGTGTTCCTTCGACAGATCCGGATACAATCATCAGTAGATGGAAAGCTGCAGGTGTAACACATGTAATCGATGCAAGCCTTAGAACTAATCCGCAAGTTGCCGACGGCGTTATTATCTCGACTGTTCGGAGGACTATTATTCCGATTATTCAAAAATACCCGGATAAATTAAAATTCATACATCAAATAGGTGAAACAGAGCCTGCATACTTATTCGAGTTTCATCCTTAATTAACATAAATGCAATAAACGGTCTGTTTTTCATGAAAACTTTTCCTGCTAAAAATCCTAAAGCCGAGTATTTCTCATCGATTGCAGATCGCTGGGATAAATGGAAATCGCGTAATTCCTACTATCACAAAAATCTTGAACGATTGCTGCAGTTTTTGATCGAGCCTCATTCATCCGTGCTTGAAGTAGGTTCAGCGACTGGCGATCTTTTGAATGCAGTTAGTCCTGCATCAGGTGTCGGCATTGATTACAGCAAGGAGATGGTCGATCTTGCAGCTAATAAATATCCAAATCTTCGATTTCTCGAGATGGATGCCGAAAAGATTTCGCTTCGTAAAAAGTTCGATTACGTTGTAATGTCCGACCTTATCGGCCATCTAAACGATATACAAAAATGCCTGACAGATGTGCGAAGTGTGATGCACACACGATCCCGCCTGATAATCACTTACTATAACTTTCTATGGGAACCTATTGTCATTCTTGCAGAAAAATTGAGATTAAAGACACTGCAGCCCCGGCAAAACTGGATCAATACGCATGATTTGAACAATCTGCTGGAATTATCCGATTTTGAAATAATTCGCGCAGGTCAGTGCTTACTTCTTCCAAAAAATATCCCAATTATTTCTTGGGTACTAAATAAATATATCGCACAACTTCCATTCATTAAAAAATTATGCGTTGTGCGTTTCGTTGTTGCCCGCCCAAGACTGGTAGAAAAAGATACAAAGCAGTATTCGGTATCGGTTGTTATTCCGGCACGCAATGAACAGGGCAACATAGAGCAAGCTGTAGTACGTGTGCCGAAAATGGGAAAAAGCACGGAATTGATTTTTGTCGAAGGCCATTCAACCGATAAGACTCTTGATGAAATCAAACGTTCTATAAAAAAATACGGCAAAAAGCGACGGCTTAGATTCGCCGTACAAAAAGGAAAAGGGAAAGCGGACGCCGTAAGAGAGGGATTCCGTATGGCAAGCGGGGATATTCTGATGATTCTCGACGGTGATTTGACCGTTGCGCCGGAAGAATTACCGAAGTTTTATGATGCAATCGCAACTAACCGCGGCGAATTCATAAACGGCAGCAGATTGGTGTACCCGATGGAAAAACAAGCGATGCGTTTTCTCAATATCATCGGGAACAAATTCTTTAGTTTGATGTTTACCTATATTCTTGAGCAAAGATTTAAAGATACACTGTGCGGGACAAAGGTACTTTTTAAATCGGATTATGAACGGATCGTGAGAAACCGCCACTATTTCGGAGAATTCGATCCGTTCGGGGATTATGACCTGATATTCGGAGCAGCTAAACTTAATCTGAAGATCATTGAAATTCCGATCCGATACCATGAACGGGTCTACGGAGAGACCAATATCTCCCGTTTTCGTCATGGGACACTGCTTTTGAAGATGTGCTTGTTCGCACTTCAAAAACTTAAGTTTCATTGAAACGTCCGGTACACTCATTACAGCCTCTATTGGCAAGGATTCAACTTCTTCCGTAAACGCTGCATCATGATATCACAGACAAACATACGATTAATATGAACGTTATTATCGTCGGTCCGGTTTATCCTCTGCGGGGAGCAATGGCGCAGTTAAATATCATTCTCGGATGGTATTTATCCAAGGAACATAACGTTCAAATCGTTTCATTAACAAGGCAATATCCTTCGCTGCTTTTTCCGGGCAAGACACAAATAGATCCGGGCAAACCCTTGTTCAATGTTCCTACTGTCCCTTTGATTGACACAATAAATCCGATATCCTGGTTTCGTGCCGCCCGCTATATCGCCGGTCAAAAACCGGATGTCGTCATATTCCGATATTGGATGCCGTTCTTCGCGCCATGCTTTGGTACAATTGCCCGGCTGGTAAAACGAAAAATCAGCACACAGGTAATATTTATATGCGACAATATTATCCCGCATGAAAAACGCCCCGGTGACGTTGCTCTGACAAAGTATGCCTTTCACTCTGTTGACTCGTTTGTCGTGTTATCCAAGACAGTGGAAGAAGATCTTCATCGTTTTGCACCAAAAGCAAAATACGTTTTATCTCATCTTCCATTGTTTGATGTTTTCGGAGAACTTCAACCGAAAAAAGAATCAAAGATTAAACTCGGGATTTCGGAAGATCATGCCATGCTCTTCTTTGGATATGTGCGCGCGTATAAAGGGCTCGATGTATTACTCGATGCAATGCCGCTCATTTTAAAAAAAATACCTGCGATTCTCATAATCGCCGGGGAGTTTTACGAGAATGAAGAAAAATACCGTAATAAAATCCGGCAACTTGGACTGGAAAAGAACATTCGGCTGTATTCAGATTATATTCCTAACGAGGAAATTTCTGTATATTTCTCCGCTGCAGATGTAGTTGTTCTTCCATACGTTTCCGCAACACAAAGTGCAATTGTACCGGTTGCCTATCACTTTGACAAGCCTGTAATTGTTACGGATGTCGGCGGACTGTCCGAAGTGGTTAAAGACGGGCGAACAGGATTCGTTGTTCCCCCGCAGGATCCTCAGGCGTTTGCAGACGCAGTTGTAAAGTACTATCAGGATAAATGCGAAAACGAGTTCACATTAAACATACAAAAAGAAAAAAAACTATACGAATGGGATACATTCATTGAACAGCTTGGAAAATTAATGAAACAGAATATTTGACTATGCAGTACGATCCGATTAAAAAGGTTTTCGGCACGATAATACGCAGCAGCCCGCGGCTGAGAATTCTATTTTACAAGCTGCTTGGCATTGCATTTCTGCGTGAATGGTATGTTAAAAGCGAATTACGCAGACAATTGAGTCAACGGAAAGAACCTTTCATCGTTTACGATGCGGGCAGCGGTTTCGGACAATATTCATATTATATCGCGAAACAATTTCCGCTCGCAAAAGTCTACGGCATTGATATGAAAGAAGATCAAATTGCCGATTGCAGCCGTTTTTTCAGCAGTATCGGTTTAAAACAGTGTTCATTTGCAGTTGAAGACTTAACAAAAATTCAGCATACGGATAAATTTGACGCTATTCTTTCCGTAGACGTGATGGAACATATACCGGACGACGTCACGGTTTTTCAAAATTTTTACCGCGCACTCAGAAAGAACGGACAGCTTTTTATCAATACGCCTTCCAATTTAGGCGGATCCGATGTTCATTCGGAAGACGATCATAGTTTTGTTGAAGAACATGCAAGGGACGGTTACGGTGCAGAAGAAATACGCGGAAAATTAGAGACTGCAGGTTTCAAAGTTGAAACGATCCGGTATACATACGGCCCATGGGGTACTGCCGCATGGCGGTTGGGTATAAAATATCCTCTATTGATGTTGAATGCATCAAAGATATTCTTTGTTATACTGCCGTTCTATTATTGCATAACTCTGCCGTTTATCATTCCTACGATGTGGCTGGATTATATTTCGCATAATAAAGTTGGTACGGGATTGAATGTTTTAGCGAGGAAATTATAATCGATTGGATTCACGTGTTTATTGAATGTGATTCCTTTTCTCTTTATCATA
>CAZYAM010000034.1:0-23715 GCA_964645575.1 uncultured Ignavibacteriaceae bacterium | reverse complement strand
TCATCTTTTTACCTCTTTCTAAAAATATTTCCATACTTTTTGTACAACCACAGATCAATGAGAAAATTGTATTACCGAAGAACGCACTTAATAGTTATAAAAAAGCAATCCTCTCCGCAAAAGATAGATTGCTTTTAGTCCGGCAGCATTTATCCGCAGATTTCACTTCAGGTGCATCGCCTGTTCCAGCGGTTTTCTTTCAGGTAACGACGGCCGGGTAATTTTAAGTTCCGGATTTTCTTCTGCAGTCTGATATGCCCAATCAAAAACCAATCGGCTTATACCGGCTTCTCTCACACGGATCTTTGCATAATGATCATCCCATGTCCAAATAATATAAGTATGACCGACAATGGCTTCCGCCGTTTTTGACGGCGCCCATCCCAGTACCGGAGCGTATGAAATATCATCAAGTGATTTTGTATATCCCATATCCTGGATATCACTGTCATCCCAGACATAAAGAATATTGCGTCCGTTATAATTTTCAAAAAAGAAATCCGCATTATCATCGTTATATCTGAGAACTGCGTATTGAGAAAAATCGTATCCGGCAACATTAGGTGAATACTGATAATTGGATAAAACAATCCCATATCCTTCCGGGCGCGGCGTATCATAAATGACTTCGGTGCTCAATTCGCTTTCGTTGTCATTATAATCATATGCGCTCACTGCATAATAATAAGTAGCGCCGTTCACTGCATCGTAATCAATGAAACTCGTTCCAGTAACCGAACCAATCGGAGAATAATGCCCTTCATACCGGTCGCTCACCCAGATTCTGTAACCTTTCACGTCTTCTGCCTGGCTTTCCAACCATTGCAATTCTACTGCATTGTCAAGAGAAATAGTTATAATCCCCTGTGGAGGAGGAGGCGGGACGGTATCGATGTCGAATTCATGATCACATCCTGATAATACAAGTGATAAAGCAAACATAATGAATAATTGTTTCATGATTCTTCCTTTCAACTACTTTCCTGCTTAAAGTAAATCAAGGAACGTGCCAATAAATATTCAAGTAAAACCGGCGATTTTATGAAGTTTAATACAGCCAAGTGTATAAAAAGAATTTAAACTGTCTATTGTTCTAAACAGTCAGGATTTACAGTGCGAACCACGACTTTCCGTTATTTACTGTCCCGACCGCTTTTCCTTTTAATTTTCTTCCGTGAAACGGCGAGTTCTTCGATTTTGATTTAAATTCCTGAATATCTACTGTCCATTCTTTTCCCGGATCAAATACCGTCAGATTGGCCTTTTCACCTTCCTGAATATCGATCACCGGCAAAGAAAGTATACGTCGAGGATTGATCGAAAATTTTTCTATCAATTGATTCAATGTCAGGTATTTTTTATTCACAAGTTCAGTCACTGCCAATCCGAGAGCAGTTTCTAATCCGACAATCCCGAACGGGGCCTGCGCATATTCCACTTCTTTCTCATCGATTGTATGCGGTGCATGGTCGGTTACAATCACATCAATCGTCCCATTACGTAAGGCCTCTTTAACAGCTTGTACGTCATCTTTCGTTCGCAGCGGCGGATTCATCTTTAAATTCGTATTAAAACTTTCAACTGCATCATCCGTAAGACTAAAATGATGCGGAGTGACTTCGCATGTAATATTTAATTTCTCCGATCTCGCCCGCCGGACACATTCTATTGAACCTGTTGTACTAATATGTGCAACATGATACTTTGAATGCGGAATATAGCGCAGGAGGACAATATCCCGTTCTATTATAAGTTCTTCAGCAATCGGAGGAATTCCAGGTATTCCAAGCCGGGTTGCAACGAGTCCCTCATTCATTAATCCGTTCTTTGTCATCGTCAGTTCTTCTGCATGCTGAATTATCGGAACATTGTACATAGACGAGTATTCAAGTACCCGCCTCATTATTTCGGCATTCGTTACAGGCGATCCGTCATCTGAAAATCCGACCGCGCCTGCCTGTGACAGCTCGGCCATTGGCGACAGCTCTTCTCCTTTGCGCCCTTTTGTTGCCGCTGCAATAGGATATACATCCACAAGGCCGCCAGTGACGCGTCTTCCTTCTTCCTGGACATAGCGAACGACAGATTCTTCATCTATTGCCGGATTGGTATTCGGCATACAGCAAACAGCTGTGAATCCTCCGGCTGCAGCAGAAGCGCATCCCGTTTCGATAGTCTCTTTATGCTCGTACCCCGGTTCACGTAAATGCACGTGCATATCGATAAATCCGGGTGCGATAATCTTGTTTTTTAAATCGATGGTTTCAAAGGAACGGTCTGCGGCGAGTGACTTCCCGATACGGTCAATCTTTCCATCAACAATTAAAATATCTACAATAGTATCTTTTCCTTTAACGGGATCAATAAGGTGCCCTGATTTCAAATGTAATTTCATGTTCTTTTCCTTTAATTGGATGTTCCAAGTAAGTAAAGTACCGCCATTCGTACTGCTTCGCCGTTTGTCACTTGTTCAAGAATTACGGAATGCGGTCCGTCGGCCAGGTCAGCTGAAAGCTCAACATCACGGTTAATCGGACCAGGATGCATGATAGTGATCGGCTTAGGCGCCCGGTCGACTTTCTCTTTTGTCACACCGAAAAATCGGTGATATTCGCGAAGCGACGGGAAAAGTCCGCTTTTTTGCCTTTCCAATTGAATGCGAAGTACGTTAAGTGCATCAACATGTGCAACGACATCTTCCAACCTGTGATATACACGCACGCCGAGCTTTTCGATATTTTTTGGAATCAACGTGGCGGGCCCGCATACTGATACATCCGCACCCATAGTTTTCAAACCGTATATATTTGAACGTGCAACGCGGCTGTAGGTGATATCACCGACTATGCAAATGCGAAGTCCTTCGAGTTTTCCAAATTTTTCTCTCAACGTCATCATATCGAGTAATGCCTGAGTAGGATGCTCATGCGCGCCATCGCCTGCATTTATGACATTTGCTTCCACTACACGCGTAAGAAAATGAGGTGCTCCCGATGCAGCATGGCGGATGACGACCATATCGATTTTCATCGCTTCAATATTGCGTGCAGTATCTTTTAACGTCTCTCCTTTGCTCACACTGCTCTCCTGTGCGGTAAAATTCACGACGTCTGCAGAGAGACGCCGTTCAGCAAGTTCGAATGAAATCCGAGTACGTGTGGAACTTTCAAAGAATAGATTCACTATAGTTTTCCCTTGCAGCGGAGGAACTTTTTTAATAGGGCGTTGCAATACTTCTTTAAACGATGCTGCAGTATCAAGGATAAGAGTAATATCTTCTTTGCGCATTCCTTCCAATCCCAGTAAATGACGGCTTTGTAGTTTCATTATTTTTTCTCCTTTTCGTCATTTTCACTAAGGTAAACTGCATCTTCTTCATCCGTTTCCGTCATTTCGACCTTTATCTCCTGCCCGCGCGATGTCGGAACATTCTTGCCGACGAAATCGGCTTTGATAGGAAGCTCACGATGTCCCCGATCTACAAGCACAAGCAGTTGAATCATTGCAGGCCGTCCAAGATCCATTAAAGCATTCAATGCAGATCTTATCGTTCGGCCAGTGAAGAACACATCGTCAATGAGGACGACTACTTTTCCCCGAATATCAAAAAGGATCTCAGAGCTTTTCAATTGAGGTTGATCCAGACGTCCGCGAAGATCATCTCGATATAGTGTAATATCCAGCACTCCGACTTGGACTTTCATATTTTCTATTTCTTCCAGCTTTTTCGCAATACGATGAGCCAGATATTCACCGCGTGTTCTGATGCCTACAAGAACGACATCCTGAACACCTTTATTCTTCTCCACCAATTCGTGTGCAAGACGGTTCACAGTCCTCCTGAGTCCGTCGGCATCGAGCACTTTTGTTTTTATCATGATCCACCTTTCTGTATATGAAAAAACCCCCAGTTCCATCGAATTAGGAAAAGGGGGTATTAAAAAAAAGATCATCGTTACATCCCTTTCCTACCTCTCTGGATAGGAATTAAAGGAACTGCTCAAAGAACATATGTTTCGTGGGCGCTGCGGGGATCGAACCTGCGACCTTACGCGTGTGAGGCGTACGCTCTGAACCAGCTGAGCTAAGCGCCCGTAGCCGCCTCGGTTATTACAATATATGAATACTTCTTATCGTCTGCAAGATTTTTTCTGATATTTTTTTTTCTCATTTTTCGACAAACCTCCTAACTTCGGCGGAATTCTCAAGGATATCTGCGCATGTGTTAAATTACGCTGCGCGTAATTCTGTTATACGCTCCTCCTCTCTTGAGAAGGAATGTAGGAGTAGTGACTTCAGAGAAAATACTGTTCATGCCCATCTCTCTTGATTTCCCGCTGGAAAACAGATACATTTTTACAACGTTACAGTATTATTTCGCGCCAATGAAAGCAATGTATCGACACAATCGAAGATCCATCCGTTTAAAAGAATATGATTATTCCCAACCAAATGAATACTTTATCACAATTTGTACTCACAAACATGAATGTATATTAGAAGAAATTTATAAATGCAAAATGCAATTAAATGAGATCGAGAAGATTGTAGAAGAATGGTTGCGAACATCAAATATACGTCCTAATATTCTATTAGATTCATATGTTATTATGCCGAATCATGATCATGGAATTATCGTTCTAAATGAATATAGCGGTACGTCACAATTCAGTAAACCTGTAGGGGCGAATTGCAATTCGCCCAAGGAGAAGACACATAATAATCCATTCAATAATAAGTTTTTCTCTCGGGAAAAATCATTCGCTCGATACACTTCCAACTGATAATCGACTGGAACGCTTCAGATCTGGAGAAAACGATCCAGAACTGATTACTACCTATTTCCAATACGGCCGTTATCTCCTAATGGGTTCGTCGAGGCGGCCAGCTCAACTGCCGACCAATTTACAGGGAATCTGGAATAAAGATTATTGGGCTCCCTGGGGTTCCGATTACCATGTAAATATCAATCTCAAGATGAATTACTGGCCGGCAGAAGTTTGCAATCTTAATGAAACCCTGAATCCGGTAATTAATTTTATGGAAAGACTCACTGTTCATGGAATTGTGACAGCTCGTGAAATGTATGGAGCAAACGGATGGACGATGCATCATACCACCGATGTTTTTGGGAAGACGGCTGTCATAGATGGTGTCTATTGGGGGATGTTCCCGCTGGGCGGCGCATGGATGACCCTTCCACTTTGGCAACACTTTATATTTACGAATGACACAATCTATCTTCGGGAAAAAGCTTACCCAATAATGAAGGGCGCTGCTGAATATATCCGAACATTCCTTTTCGAAGATAAAGAAGGTCATTTGGTTACTGCACCAACTTACTCACCGGAAAACAGTTATATCGACCCGAAGTCCGGGAAAGAAATAATGATAAATGACAAACTTCAATTTTTGTAATTCAGAAAAGACGATTAAATAATCACACTGGGCTACTTATATGCATTATTTCAAAATGACAATTTTCCTTATGATCCTCTGTCTGCTCTTCGTAGAACAACACAGTCACTCTCAACCTTCATACATCTGAAAAAGTGTTCCAGTTGGCGGAGGAGGATTTGTTCCCGGGATTATCAATCACTCTACCAATCGGGATTTTGATTCATAACTACCTGTTGAGCAATCCATTTTATAGTATCTGTTTCCAGAACTGCTTTAAAGCTGGGCAATTAATTTTTAAACGGTCAGCTTGACGTCAGCACTGCAGTGTTCTGGGCAGCTATCCCTTCATCCAGATCGGTTATACTTCTGCAATCCCACAAAATATTCTCGTTGACTGTATCAGCCGATTTCCATTCCTGCTGAGAGACTAATATTCCATGAGCCTGCATTACCCTGCTATAGTTCTTTGCAAGAAGATAATAGCCATGCAAATTCGGGTGCAGGTGTTCAACAATGAGATTGTGCCCGATAAGGAAACCGGGGGATACAGACTGAAAAGGTTCTCATGATCGGCAATATAGCAATGTCCGGATTCCTCCATTGGTCGGATAAGTAGTCGGCATTACTCCGTTTATATATTTACTCCTCTAAATGCACCGTTTGTCAACTTAAAAATATGCAGATCATGCATTTCAGCGGATCGGATAACGAGAAATAAGTTTCTTTCCTTCTTCCGTTTTACCGTATCGTTTCACAAGGAGGTTATAATACTTAGCCGCCTTTTCTTTCTGGTCAGAAAGTTTAGATGCCATATACATATCAAAAAGAGCCGCTATTTTTACGCTCCGCGCTGAATGATAATTGATGACCTCATCCATATATTTTTCTTGCTGTGCTTCCGTTATACCTGAATGCCCGACAGCATAAAACAGATTATGCGGTTTGATAACCCATATAATCGATGTCGGGGGGATTTCATCTAAAACTTTTTTATAGATTGCTGCATCCGTACATTTTGCAGCCATGCACATTGTCAGATTACTCATAAAGAGAGCCTGACGTAAAATACCGATTTTCTCATCCTTTATTTGATTCTCAACATTTGAAATATGCTGGGCCCAATTAAATGGAAAATTGGAGCTATTGCCAAAAGATCTTCTATAATTTATCAATGCAGCCTGTGCCAAATCCTGTTTATGCTGCAGAGAGTCCATGATCATTGCAAATTTTGAGATAATTGCATCAGGTTGTGCAAAAACTACTTTCGATGGAGATTCTATTTTGGGAGTTTTTTGTGGATCGAAAGTAATTTTAACTTTTTTAGCTTTCTTCACATCGAGAACACTGATATATCCTTTCTTCTGATCATAAACATACCTGTCTGCCTGCATCCCTTCTACGGCATCACCGTCACAGACATTAATAAGCCTATACGCAATGGTGTCTGCAATAGGTATCACATCTGCACTTAGAATGCTGTCAGGTGAAATTTTCATCGGGATAGCTCTGAGGATATGCCAATTATTAAAATCGCCAACAACAGATGCGTGATCTAGATTTGAAAGATATCGATACTTACCCAACCAAACTTCGACCTGCACTTTTTTTTCTTTTTCAATGTATAAAGTTATCCACTTATCCCTGAAACCGACACCCGCAGCATGAAGCATCCATATACCCGGTTTATTGATACTAAGAGAGAATTGTCCGTTTTTTTCAGCACGGACGATCTTAATTACTTTTGTATCGTTGGGGTGATGAAGAGACACGTGCGCTGCCTGCATCGGTTTTCCGTCACTTCCGAGAATCCTACCTTTTATGACCGTCAATGAAAATACATAATTTGCGATAAAAGAGACGGCAAATATAACTGAGATAATCCGTGACAATCTTATTTCCTGACTATTTAATATATGAATATTTTTTTTATTTCTGATTCAACAACTGCAAACTCAGATCTCAAGGACTGCTATTCTTCATTTTATCAATAACATCTTTTTTGTCATCGTTCCAATGCCGGTTTGCAGCCGATAAAAATAAACGCCACTCGGGAGCAAGGATGCATTAAATGTTACAGAATGAGTACCGGCCATTTTCCACTGATTAACCAACTGTATTACTTCTCTTCCCAGAATATCAAAAACTTTTAGATTGACAAAAGAATTTCCCGGTAGATCATAACTGATGACTGTTGATGGATTAAACGGATTAGTGTAATTCTGATAAAGCACAAAACGAGTCGGCAGCGCTGCTACCGACGGCTTTTGTACGGAAGTAGCTGGCGATTCATTAAAATATCCAGCCACAAAAACCAGCGGTGCATTCCAATTTATACAAATTTCATTTGAAGCATAGCTACCTTGATCATCAGCATAACAACGAGCCGGAGGAGTCGATGAATTGAACAGCGAGCGGAGTACTGTGTCGTCCAAATATTTATCGGGGCCTCCTGCAATCAATCCGGGAATCGGTTCGGCGATTCCATCAGCACCGGAGGGCCTATGGTGAATGTACATCGGATATGCACTCCCTACACCGGTAATAAAGGTCATGTTGAGCCTGTTACATCCAAGAACATAATTCAATTGCTGTAGTGCCGCAATAGAAAAATCTGTGTTATTTGCTGTCTCTGAACCGATAATTAATATAACAGCATTATTAAGTGCGCCGCTGTTACTGCCCCATCCGTAACCGGAAGGAAGTAACGACACATTAAGTCCATCTGCTGCAATGATGCTGCATAAAGCCGTACAGTAAGAAGCAAGAGCAGATTTTAAATTGGATTGAATTGTCAGATCGCGATTCGATTGTTTTCCCATAATATATGCTATATGAGCCAGTGGCCTTACATTAGGCCAGCCCATACTGGAACTAAACAATGATTGACCGTTATAATGTGCTTTAAAATAGAAATGGTATGTATCTTCACCTGTAGTAACGTACAATTCCGCGGCTGCCCACAGACGTTCATCACTATCTGTGTTGTCTCCATATTCTCCTGTGCCTGTTCCAGAAGGATTTTTAAATCCTCCGGTAGGAACGATCAATGGATTCGCCTGCAAATACTGCCATGCCAGTCTTGATGCATTCAAACATCTTGCTGCAAATGTCGTGTCGAACGATTTATAGATTCGTCCTGCTTGTGCAGTTACTGCTGCAAAATCTCCGGTAGCAGTGGACGATTTTTGATAAATATATCTTGTGGCAGCATCCTTATTGGGCATTTCGAATGCATCAAAATTTTCAGTAGTAACTTTAAAAAATACACCGCCGTCAGTTGTATCCTGCATTTTCAAAAACCACTCCAACTCGTACCTCACCTCGTCAAGAATATCCGGAATGGAATTACCGCTCTCGGGTATATTCAGATCATCATGTGAAAATTTTTCCGGAAACGATTCGTATGCATACAATAATGTACCTACTGAAATTCCGGCATTAACAATGTATTTCCCGTAATCACCGGCATCGTGCCATCCTCCGGTTGTTTCAGCAGTCCCGGTTTTTCCGGTTGTAGAATGATATGTACCATCATTGGTATGGCATATGCTTCGCGCATAGACACCGGCATTTTGAGAAAGCAATGCCTGTCCACAGCGTTGGAAATAGAATCCCTTCAGTGATTTTTTGTAAACCGATTCGTATACCGTCTGGGATATAGAAAAAGAATAAGAAGTGTCTTCATTTGGCGTCGATATCTGATAGGTACCGGTCTGAGTGAATGCGGAAAAGTCTCCGCGATACGTTGCCAATCCGGTTGCCAGATCCTTCGATGCCGTCATTTGTATGGCGCCTCTATACTGGATTTCTCCGCTCGTCTTATTAACTACATAGAAGCTATCATCAGGCATGATGAAATAAACATACTTCACCTGGTCTGGTAAATAACCGGCCTGATTAATTAATGCATATTGTGCTACAGCCGCAATCGGCAGGAACACCATCATAGCTGCTATAGAGAAACAGCTAAAAACCGTTTTCATTTCCCTTATCTCCAATCCTGAGATCCAGAATTTACTAATCAGATAAATCCTTCCGTTTTGCAAAATATTTCTTTGCAACAATATATTCTTATTTGGGAAAAAACAAAATCCAATAGAAAAGACAACGTCAGTATGAACTAAATAAAAATGCCTTGATTGTAAACAGAGAGATTGATTGGGAAATTGAATCGATGATTACCACAATTTTACTTGTCAGATGAGTTCCACAACCTTCCGCCGCTTTATTTCTCTTCTTCTCCTCTGGAGTCAGAGCCTGCAAAAAGCTCTGACTTCAGATTATTTTTCTGCATGGTTGGCAGAAAAAAAGTGAGAAGAATCAGCGTTACTTCATCATCACCATCTTTTTTGTGATGGATTGATTGTCTGAATTTAAGCGGTAGAAATAAATGCCGCTTGCTAATCGGCTGCCGTCAAAATTCACTGTATGACTGCCGGCACTCTGAATACCTGAGAATAATGTCTGTAATTCCTGACCCAATATATTGTAAACTTTCAGCTCGACATTTCCTTTTTTAGCTATCGAGTAAGTAATAGTCGAGGTTGGATTGAACGGATTAGGATAATTCTGTTCAAGTGCAAATACACCAGGAATACTGGATTTATCCACACCTGTCATGGGCGATGCGTTACCCGGTGGCGGCGGTGCGATATTATAAATTGCTAAGTTCTCTGACTGACGCTGCGCATTCCAGGTTGCATATTCCGCCGGGAACCAATGATACAGATCACCAAGCGGGAATCCACCCATACCTGCTGTCTTAACCGTTGCATTCGTATATGCCAGATTTTCTGGAAGCGGCCAGACGCCTTGCAGAATCGAATCCAACGGAGTTCCCCAAAATACATTGCCGCCAACCTGATATCTTGCATGCAGGAAAGCATAAATGCTGTCAAGATTTGTCGGAGGGTTTATAAAGCCGGGATCTGTTTCATCATATACATTATCCATCTTCATATAAGTATGCCAATCAAACATATCCAGGGTACGGTCATTCATCATTGGCTGAGGGAAAATCTTTCCTCTGTTACCACTAGTTACCGTATCATTATAAGTTTGATACCATGCGGCAAATTCCGGCTGTATATAGTTGCTGTTATTATAGAATACCACAACACGATCATCCTCTTTCACATTATTATAGTTAACAGAAGAAGGTATAGTATCAATATCTAACGTGGTTCCCCACAATAAGTCATCCGGATCCTGTCCGATACGATCCTCATATCGTTCGCTCGTGAAATGACAGTTCACAAAAATATTATTTGTACACACGAGGTGCGTCATATAATAAAATTTAAATGCAAACTTTGCGATATTGATAAAAGTGTTATGATTGAACCAGCAGCGTACAGGCGTTACATAGTCCGTCTGGAAACTGAAACCCTGGTTTGCAAATGTACAATTCTCAGCACTGATTGAATCCACCGAAGCGCTTGCAGAAACTGTGGCAAACATTCTCCCACACCAATACTGCGACGGATCGATACTGTTTCTGAAAATACAATTTCTAAACGCTCCATTGAAACCGGTTCGATTTGATGTTACCGCAATTGCACGTGTGCAGTCAAAGATACAATTTTCAAAATCACCTAATGCCTGCGGTGAATCGTTTTGTTCAAATTGGAGACAACACCAGTCTTGCGTTCCATCGGTATAAGCATAGACAAGCCAGACATTTCTCATTATTAAATTGCCGTAAGACTGGATATTATAATTATAATATCCACCGGCAATCGGATTAGGAATAATTTGCGGCATTCCATAATCTTTACCGGTCGCAGGCGCATCTTCACCGACGATTGTAATTGTTGTCCCGGGTTGGATTGTTATCCAACCATTTAACATATAGAGCCCGCCCCTGAGCAGTTTATAAACACGATCCGGATTTACACGATCTCCGGAAGCTGTAGTATCACCCTGGATGACATTATTGATAGTTCCAGGATTATAATCATTGGGAACAACAACAGTGTCTACCGTCGCATATAAAGTCGTCGGTACAATAGCACATAGAAATAACATACATAAAACCAATTTTTTCATGATACATCTCCTTAAAATGGTTAATAGAACCCACATTAGAAAATTCTTCATTTGTCTTAGTCGCTTTCTAATGATTGCCCTCCTTTCAAATTATTTCATGAATAGTTCATGAAGTCATATGAAATCAATCGTTATTTGTATTAATTTGATTAAAGTGTATATCGAATTCCTAAATCAGCAGTAAGCCCGTAAAACTGTTCCGATGTAAATGCACCTATTGTTTTCTGCGCAGAGATATCGGCTCGTTCATTGATATTATTAATATTAAGATACACTTCCAATCCTTCTATCGGCAAACTCTGTTTAAGAGAAGCATCGATTCGGAAGTAATCCTTTGTAAAACTATCCTGCTCTTCTCGAATACCGATTCCACTCACTGCATTTCCCTGGAACACAAATGATACTCTTCCTGAAAATCCTTTATAGTCATATCCAACGATTGCATTAATAATATCGTTCGGTTGATTTATCAACCGCCCTGAACGTGTTGAATCATAAATAAAATTCACGACATACGGCCTGCCAACTGCAGGGGTGTCTACCCTGGTCTTAACAAGAATCATTGGATAATTTGTACTCGATTTAATATGCGTATAATTGATACCAAGAACTATTCCGTTCAACGGTGCCGGAGCAAACCAGAGACGAGTTTGATAATCAACCTCGATTCCTTCAACTTTTGCTTCATATGGATTATTATAGAAAGTGCCAAGTTTCGCACCCTGAACGGCCATTGTATGCTGCGCCAGACTGTCGAATCCGGGAACAGTTGAATTCCTATAAAGCGGGTAACTGATATAATATGAGAAATTAGAAATAGTCTTTGAAAAAGCTCCTACAGACAGCAACCCCAATTCATCGTCATGCAGAGTCAGCATCAAATCGCGGTTATGGGAAACAGCCGGTTTTAAATTGGAATTTCCCGCATTGAGATAATTACCATTCAAATCTGCATTTTCATACGGTGAAAGTTGATCAAAATTAGGTCGCGCCAGAGTCTTGGAATAGGCAAATCGTATATCTGCCCATGCCAAGAAACTGTATTTCAATTGTACCATCGGAAGCCAATATTCATTCGATGGTTTTGAAGTTACAGGTGTCGTGACCACCTGTAGAGATTGTTGCATTTGTTTTATCTGATAAGCTGTAAATTCCATAACATCTTTTTCATAACGGGCACCGCCGACGATTAATAGATCGGAGCCGATATTTAATTCGGTCATTATATAGCCTGCAGTATATCGTTCGACGTTGTCATAATCATTAATAAGATTTTCATAGGCACCGTCATGCCAGTTGATGGCATTCGCACAGTTTACCTTCGTATAGTTTAGCATTTGAGTCGGCAAAGTAACCTGTGGAGCCCAGAGCAAACCTCCGAATTGGTTATCTAAAAAGGTAGACAATAATTTCGAATCATTATCGGTAAAATTAAAAGCTCCAAAACCTTGCTTGCTGGCATCATATACAAGCTGGGGGAAATCAGTTCTTAATAGGGGAATGACGTCATTCCCTTGATATCTAAGCTGCAGATAAGGTGCATTTTCATTATTGACGCGATGATAGTATCGGTACTTACCACCAAGTTTTAAAAATCCCGAAACAAATGATGACATGAAATTATAAGGTATCTTAAAATTTGCACTCAATGTTTGATCGTTTTCTTTATAATCGTATTTATTGTACCCGAGTTGATCTAGATAAGCTCTCTGGGGCACAAAAGTGGCTAATTGAAACAGGTTTTCAGGCGGTGTGTTTTCCGGAATTGGGCCTCTAATCCCTACAAATCCATATATTGTATCACTCGAAGTTCCTTCGCCAAAATAATAGTTTGGCACATAGGGATTATAATTTCGGGAGTATGTGTTAGCAACACTTAAATCCATCGCAAGAAATCCAAAATCATACTTCCCTTGCAGTGCATTGATCATTTGATCTGTCTTTGCCACACCATCCTGATAATTCCACTCCAGTGAACTGCCTATATAATTATATTTTGTCTTATAATCCTTATAATCAGAATTAAGCCTGCTGAACATGTTGATTAATTGGATACTGCCATTTGTAATCCCATAATCTAAAATCAGGTTGCCGCCATATCGGCTTCGTGTTTCAAAATGCCGATTAAGGGTCACATCTGTAATCTGGATAGGAGAAACTCCGCCTGGATTTTCGCTTGCAACTCTGGTACCGGCGTTCATATTGTCGGCATCGCGGTCATATTTTTCCCCACTAATGAGGAAGTATACACCAAGCTTATCGTCGAAGAAACGATCGCTTACCGCTCCATATGCTTTAAAATTGGAATAAACATTATTTTTTGCAGTATATCCCGATTGCCACATCAGATCAGAATGAAATCCTGAAGGTGCTTCGCGGAGCTGCATGTTGACAGATCCACCAATGGCATTTGCTTCCATGTCTGGAGTTAAGGATTTGCTTACTTCCACGGATTTCAGCATTAACGGGGTAATCATCGTTAAATCAACGCTTCGATCGTATTTCGACGTACCGGCCATTGTAATATCATTCACTGCCACTAAGTTATATTGAGGAGCAAGACCTCTGATTACAATTTTATTCGCCTCGCCTGAACTTCTTAGTGTTGAGACACCTGGAAGTCGTCCTATGGCTTCAGCAGCATTGGCATCGGGTAATTCTTTTATCTTATCTTCCGATACCATGTTGACAATTCTATTTGAACTCAATTGCTGGTTGATTGCATTCATTTGGCCTTTTGCCTGCGCTGTAACGGTAACGGCTTCACCTTCAATAGCCTGAACTGACAACCGAAACTCTTTTTCAATGGTTTCGTCAGGTTTGATATCGATTTTAACATCGGTAGAAGAATATCCGATATATGAAATTCTTATCGCTTGTTTACCGGCTGGAATATGATAAAGGACAAATCTTCCGTCAAAATCCGCCGATGCTCCCAGACTTGTATTGACTACAATGGCATTTGCCCCGATGAGTGGTTCTCCACTCTCTCTATCTACAATGCGGCCTTTGATAATTCCGGAATCCTGGGCAAGCGCACAATGGAAAAAAACTGCAAAAACAATAATAGATATAATGAATAATCTATTCTTAAAAGAAGAAGGTACAATATGCATTTTCACTCCTCTCGATTTTTCACATTATCCTTGTGTATACGAGTGATAAATTGAATTAAAGTTTTATTTAAACTTCCTGAAAGGCAGAATTTCTTCTGCCTTTCAGGAACAGTATTTCTAAGAACAATCGGGTTTACTTAATAAGCATCATCTTTTGTGTCTTCGTGAAGCTGCCAGCAGTCATTCTAAAGAAATATACACCACTTGTCAACTTCGATGCATTGAATTCAATGACATAAGATCCCACGCCCTTTTGTTCATTCACCAAAGTCGCGATTTCCCTTCCGAGAATATCGTAGACTTTGATTTGCACTTTTGAATTTTGTGCAACATCATACTGAATTTTTGTTAATGGATTGAACGGATTCGGATAATTATTATGAAGTGTAAAAGCTTTTATAATCCCAGCTTGATTTTTAACTCTTGTGGGAAGCTGCGAAGTATTATAAGATCCGTCAATAACCAGGTTGTCGAACCATACATTGCCCTTCCAGGTCGATGTATCATTGGGATATGAAAGCATTACACCAATGGTTGCATTTTTTGATGGATCAAACTTACCGGCCGATGCAAGAGAATCCAGACTACCAATCGTAAGTGTTGTCCAACCGGCAGTGATTTGTTTTCCGATTGTATCGGCAATTGATAGACTATCGCCTGCGCCGGATAAGAAAAATGTCACAATTCCGCCGTTGGGAGCTTTTCCGGTTAACGGGAGATAAATATCAAATGAAACGGATGTGGCTGCAGAATCTGAATTCCATTGCATTGGAACACCATCACGGACTACTGCAAGCTTGTGAGGCGCATTCGCCAGATCTACGGCAGCTTGAAGTACACTAGTTGCGTTGCTGGTCTTCATATCCGGAACAACTGACAATACTCCTGTTCCGTAACTTGGAATATAAAAATTGTGCAGTTTATTATCTTCAAAGTCTGAAGCAATCCATGTCGGCGGCAAACCAAGTATCTCATTGCAAAGTAATACCTTTTTGATATAAATGACACCGTTCCAATCAGGATTTGCCGGCTGGAATTGCATACCAAACATTGTGGAACCAGTCAGAATACCAGGATTGTCTATAGCGCGCTGTGCCAGCGGATATACTAATGGATACCAGACATTCTTTGGAATATCATTCGCATTGAACTCATAATCATGCCAACTCCAATTTTTATTATCCATCGTATAGGTTGTCAATCCGAGACTATCAGGAAATCCATTCGCCTGCAAGGTATCTAAATATATCCAATACGTCATATTTTGATATTCACCGAGCGGTAGATACTTAGGATTTCCGATCGTGCCATAATCGATTCGACCATGGAGATTATTCGTTGTATCTGCAATGGCATCATGGAATGTAAAATGTATTCCCATACATTTTTCAGCACTGTTCGATGGATCCGTCATTTGATATAACGAATCTATACCATAACCGCTGTCGTCTGACTTTTCCCAATTGGCAATACTGTTGTTAAAATCGCTGACGACAGTCGGCTTCGCGCCAATCCATTGTACCTTTTGGATATATATGACGCCGTTCCAATCAGGATGTGCCGGCTCAAATTGCATTCCGAACATAATGGAGCCCGTCAAAACACCAGGATTGTCTATAGCGCGCTCTCCCAGGGGATATTGCAATGGGTACCAGACATTCTTTGGAATATCATTCGCATTGACCTTATTATCATGCCAACCCCAATTTTTATTATCCATTGTATAGGTTGTCAACACAAGACTATCAGGAAATCCATTCGCCTGCAAGGTATCTAAATATATCCAATAGGTCATATACAGAGCGCCATTCGTTGGAAGATATATGGGATTTCCAATAGTACCATAATCTATTCGGCCATGGAGATTACTTATTGAATCAGCAATGGCATCATGGAATGTGAAATGAATCGCCAAGCATTTTTGGGCACTGTTCGCGGGATCCGTTGCTTGATATAACGAATCTATACCATAGCCGCTATCGCTCCCTTTTTCCCAGTTGGCGATAGTAGTATTAAAATCAGAGATGGTTTGAGCTCCCGAATAATTGTATAGTAGCATCAGCACAACAAAAAGAAGTGAAAACTTTTTCATATTTATTCCTTTTGAAGATTTGTTGAATTTGTATTAAAGAATCATTGTTTGAAATTCACAATAATAATTCCCTATTAATTAAATAGGCTGGTGAAGAGACTCTCAAAGACGTTTTATTCGAATAGAAATACTTATTAGAATATTTCTATCCGAACAATTGTTCTCTTCATAAAAACTGAATTATTGTTCTTTTATGTTTTACCTCCTTTCTTCATTTCCGAAAGTTATAAGCACCTTATGAGACAAGATACTTTATTTAATTAATCTCTTAAAACCAGCATTATTAAGATATTAAATGATGATTGAGCAATAGATCTACAGATTATGATATACGGCTTGATTAATAAGCTATTAAGACGGCATATAATCACTTTTTCAAAGAGCATTCGTGACTATTCTTTATGAAGATATTTGAAGATAATACAATATTTTTAAAAACCAGGTTCCTTCTTAAACAATACTTCCCAGGCGTGTTAGCAATCTTTTTTGAAATCGTCAACAAATTCTTAAAAACACGGATTTATCGTGCTGTACTTTTTGTTATTTCGATACTTTATTAAAAGCTAAAAAAAATTGTTGAGAGGTATTAAAATTTTTAACCTGCTATTGATTCCTTGACTTTGCAGGTAATTATTCTAAATTTCAAACGTTTGCATTTAATGCTTAAATATAGCCGGATTTTTTTAAAAAAGTCAAGTCTTTTTTCTCTATTAGTAACACAATAAATATAAGGTGCAAAGCGATGGCTACTATTATTCGTTTGTTTTCGTTATTTCTGTTTTTAAGTAACTCTCAATCATTATTTAGCAACGATGTAATAATGAAAATCGATAATGGAATTCAGATCGAAATCGATGGGCAAAACGTAAAAGTTCAATTTTATGCAGGCAATCTGGTTAGGGTCGTTAAATGGCCTTCTGGAACAACACCTGACTCTTCAAGTTTAATTGTTATGCCAAAGGCATTACCGGTAATTAATCTTCAATTGAAAGAAAATGACACTACTATCAGTTTAAGTTCAGAAAGATTACATCTTCTAATTTCGAAGGCAACAGGTAAGATCGAATTTCTGTCTCCCAGCGAAGATATAATTCTTCAGGAAAATGGAAAGGCAGACTTTACTCCGGCTAATATCAAAAACGAACGCGTATATAGCATAAAACAACAATTTAAATTGTCGCCTGATGAAGGGATTTACGGTCTGGGTCAGCATCAATACGGGTATATGAATTATCGCGGTCGAACAGTAAAGCTTGTTCAAACGAACACCGATGCAGTAACTCCGTTCTTTATTTCAACCCGGAATTATGGAATTTTGTGGGACAATTATTCTAAGATAATATTCACCGATAACGAAAAAGAAACTTCACTTTGGTCTGATGTCTCCAGCAACCTGGATTACTATTTTATGTATGGAAAAACATTGGATAGCGTCATTGCTTGCTATAGAGACCTTACCGGTGGAGCACCGATGTATGGTAAGTGGGCATATGGATATTGGCAAAGCAAGGAACATTATAAAAATCGGGATGAACTATTAAGTGTTATCCACGAATATCGAAAAAGAAAAATTCCCATCGACAATATCATTCAGGATTGGGATTATTGGGATGGCGCAGCAAATTGGGGACAATTATTTTTTAACGAAAAGAAATATCCAAATCCAAAAGAGATGATTGATATTATTCATAAACAAAATTTTCACATTATGATTTCTGTTTGGCCCGGATTAGGCCCCAATACTCCGGTGTACAAAGATATGCAGCAAAGAGGATTCCTCTACCGTCCTGTCGGTTGGGCCGGTTTTAAATATTACGATGCATATAATCCGGCTGCAAATGACTTATTCTGGCAATACGCAAAAGAAGGATTGTTCTCAAAGGGAATCGACGCATGGTGGTTTGATTCAACTGAACCGGATGTTATTAACGCTTTGACTAAAGAATCCACCGAATACGAATTAAAAAGAATGGATAATAATTTTTTAGGTTCTTTTGCTCGATATCTTAATCCTTATTCTCTTCGTATTACGGAGGACATGTACAGGAATCAACGTAAGGTGACCGATCAGAAACGCGTGTTTATTCTAACGCGCTCAACTTTTGCGGGACAACAAAGAGCTGCTGCAACAACATGGTCGGGTGATATTGGGGCCAACTGGAATGTTTATAAAAATCAGATATCAGCAGGATTGAACCATTGTATGTCCGGTATTCCTTATTGGACATTCGATATAGGTGCATTCGTGATAGGAAGCTATGATGGAGTGTTCTCCGCCGGCGGTAAAGACCCGGCTTATCAGGAATTATATACACGCATGTTCCAATTCGGAACATTCTGTCCAATATTCAGATCTCATGGTTCTGAAACACCCCGGGAAATATGGCAATTCGGGGATTTTACTCCGATACTCATAAAATTTGATAATCTCCGATACCGTTTGCTCCCCTATATTTATTCGTTAGCACGCCAGGTTACAGAAAACGGATATACAATTATGCGTGGTTTACCGATGGACTTTGTAAATGATAAAAAGACATTTTCTATTGATGATCAATTCATGTTTGGTCCTGCAATGATGGTATGCCCTGTCACTGAATATATGCTTCATCGCCCACCGGGACAGAGTATTCCGATCACCTCCGAACATTTCCGAACAATTGACGGCAGGATAGGTTTGAATGCCAAATACTATAAGGACACTCGATTCAAGAATCTGTCGCTTGAAAAAGTTGATTCAACAATAAACATTTTCTGGTATTCAGGTCGTCCCGATTATGTTACTGATTCAACGTTGTCAATCCGGTGGGAAGGAAAACTTATCGCAGCTCAGACAGGAAAACATCAGTTCCATATCAAATGTTTTGGGCCCAAAAGAATTTTTCTGAATGGGAAACAACTTCCTTTTATATACCAGAGTGTCGAAGTTTATACTGATTTCGTAGAGTTGGAAGCCGGTAAAGAATATAGTTTTGCATTGGAAACCGAAAATTATTCCAGCGGTGCGCTGCGAGTTCTGCTTTATTGGAAAACTCCTGAGATTTTTACTGGAGAAGCAACTATCGAGGAAAGACAACAAATCCGAAATGTCTATTTGCCTGCCAATTGCAAATGGTATGATTTCTGGACGGGTAATACTTTGATTGGAGGTCAAACAATTACTTCTGACGCACCGGTTAATAAAATACCTGTAATGGTTAGAGCCGGTTCGATATTACCCATGGGACCGTTTGTCCAATATGCCTGCGAGAAACCGGCTGATCCAATTGAGCTGCGTATTTACTCCGGTGCCGATGGCAGCTTCGTGCTCTATGAAGACGAGAACGACAACTACAATTACGAAAAAGGAATCTTCTCAACAATACAATTTTCATGGGATGATGCAAAACGGCAATTGACCATCGGTAAGCGCCAGGGATCGTTTCCGGGTATGCTGGATAAACGTACTTTTCACATCATTTTTGTAAGAAAAAACATTGGCTGCGGAATAGATATGACTAAAAAGCCTGACAGGATTATTCAATATAAAGGCGAAAAACAGGTTGAATTTTTTTAACAAATGATTTTATAGAGATGTTGATTAACATGATTACTATAAGGAATATTTATATGACCAGAGCCTTAATTTCTATTTGCGTGTGTGTGTCCATTAGTTTCACCTTTTTATTTGGACAAAATGTACAGATAACCGGTCAATATACAATACCGGATTGCCCGGAATGGGTCCATAATGCAGTATTCTACCAAATCTATCCACAATCTTTTTATGATTCTGACGGAGACGGCATCGGCGATCTGAACGGCATCATCCAAAAGTTGGACTATGTAAAAAGCCTCGGAATTAATGCGATATGGTTAAATCCATTTTTTGATTCACCTTTCAATGACGCTGGATACGATATCCGTGATTATTATAAAGTGGCTCCCCGATATGGAACCAATGAAGACGCAAAATGTCTATTTGCGGAGGCACATAAGCGTGGTTTAAAAGTGATCTTCGATTATGTGATCACATACACGGCCATAGATCATCCGTGGTTTATCGAATCTTGCAATGGGAAACCAAATAAATATTCAAATTGGTATATATGGACTAATAACGTCTGGAAGATGGAAGAAGGTGAATTTGCCAACCGGTTTATTCAAGGTTACGGACAAAGAAACGGTAATTTTATGAGGAATTTCTTCTGGTGCCAGCCGGCATTGAACTTTGGTTTTGGAGTGCCTGATACAAATAAGAAATGGCAGCTTCCAACAAACCATCCAGATGTTCTTGCTATACGTGAAGAGTTAAAAAGGGTTTTCTGCTACTGGATGGATATGGGAGCCGATGGCATACGCGCCGATATGGCCGGTGCACTGGTAAAAGGAACAGATGTGAACGGCGACACAAAGAAATTTTGGAAAGAGATCCGTCAGATCGTAAAGAAAAAATATCCACAGGCATTTATGGTTTCAGAATGGTCATATCCGAAGGATGCACTCGATGGTAATTTTCATGCCGATTTCTTTCATTGGTTCGATGGCTACAATGATCTTACACAAAAAGAAAGCTGGCGTATTCTCAATGGCTATTCCGAAGGACACAGTTACTTTGACAAAGAAGGAAAAGGAGATATCGCATATTTCCTTTCGAAGTATATGGAACAATATAACGAAACAAAATCCAAGGGATATATTATCATCCCTCTCGGGAATCATGACAATGCAAGAATTAATGTAAATCGAACGGCCGACGACCTGGAAATAATTATGGTTTTTGGAATTACTATGCCAGGTGTGCCATTTATATATTATGGGAATGAAATTGGCATGAAGGAATTGGCAGATATGCCTCAAATTGAAGGTGCGTATAAGCCGCGCGCAGGTGCACGTACTCCTATGCAATGGACTTCAGGTAAAAACTGTGGTTTTTCCGCTGCTGATTTTTCCAAGCTTTATCTTCCTGTAGACACAACCTATAATGCACCAAATGTTGAGACAGAAAAAAATGACCCTCAATCTCTTTTAAATCGCGTGAAGAGACTCATAGCACTGAAGCATTCTGAACCGGCATTAGCTGCGTATGCCGAATTTGTTCCGATATATGCGAAGAAAAATACATATCCCCTTATTTATGCAAGAGCTAATGGGAAAAATGTGATTTTGATAATTCTCAATCCTTCAGGGAAAGAGGTTTCAGCAGAATTCCAGATGAATATTCCTTACGAGAAGTTTCAACTCTTGGCCGGGAAAGATATCAATATTACGAGAAAAGATAAGATATTGAATTTAAATATGCCGGGAATAACTTATGCAGTGTATAAATTATTTAAAACAAAATAATTAAGTCGACTCACGCTCAATTAACTTTGTATCTATAATTACGGTTTTAGGCTCAATTAAATCGCTTTCGATCGTTTGAATAAGTATTTCCGCGGCTTTTCTTCCCATCTCTAAAGGAAATTGATCGATCGTTGTTAATGACGGATCAACTACCGATGTGAGTATGTTATTAGAGAATCCTACCACAGCAATATCATCAGGTATTTTTAAACAAGCCTCTTTTATTCTTTTATATGCACCAAGAGCTACAGGATCGTTTACTGTAAAGATGGCATCCGGGACCAATCCGGATTTGAACATCGAATCCATTGCATCGTATCCATCTTTTATATGTAATGCGGCATGAATCAAAAAACCATCAATAAGCGGAATATCGCTTTTTCTTATTGCATCAACATATCCTTTTAACCTTTTTTCATATATACTAACGCCTTTAGGACCGGCAAAATGCGCAATCTTTCTGTATCCTTTATTAATGAGAAACGTAACAGCATTAAAAGCACTTTTATAATCATCAATCACGACTTTGCTTGCCTTGATGTCATCGCATACACGGTCAAAAAAAACCAATGGAATTTTTCGCCTTTTCAGTTCTCTAAAGTGTTCACTATCTTTTGTTTTCTGAGATATAGACACAATAACACCTGCAACCCGTTGGCGTATCAATACGCTTGTATTTAGTACTTCCCTTTCATAGCTTTCATTTGATTGACAAACAATAATAGTATATCCAAAACGATATGCAATTTCTTCAATTCCACTTATCGCTGAGGAAAAATATTCGTGTTTTATTTCAGGAACGATTACACCAATAGTCGTTGTACGGTTGCTCTTTAGATTTTGAGCGCTCAGATTTGGGGTGTATCGCAACTCTTCCGCTGTTTTCTTTACCAATTTTTTTGTATCATTTTTTATTCCGGGATAATTGCTTAATGCGCGTGATACGGTAGACGGAGATATACCAAGTATCTTCGCAATATCGACAATTGTGATAGGTTTAGTAGTGTGTTTCATCTAATCAATCCTGCGAATGCTAAGATTGTATGAAGAATTGTAATTCATATCAAGCACTTTTAAGAGTAAGTTTTAAAGCCGTTAACAATATAGCAAATAATACCTTTATTAAAGATAGATGGAAATGAATCGCTTCCTGATAAGAACTCAACACTTCGCTTGCATATCTGACTTGTCCACTTAAAAATAATGCAGGTGAAAATGCACAGTGAAAAATATCGATCCAAAACGCAAGTTCAAAGGACAATCCGCCTGCTGATTTATACACTGAGACTAAATGAAGACGGAAATTATAACACAAAAGGAGAATTAAAGAAAAACTTAAACTTGATAAGTTTATGAAATTTAAACGAGTATATAAACTGAATACATATTATGAAAAAAGGACAATCTCTTCGATTGTCCTTTTGTGGACCGTATCGGGCTCGAACCGATGACCTTCCCGTCACGACTCCGTCGTGTCGGGACGCTCTCCCGATTTGATCAGTTCTACAATATACTTTTTACTCTTCTTTGATTTAATCTCTAATTCACGCCTCATCGCTGCTGAACGTGTAGTATAATTCTCTGTATACACTAATTTCCACGGCCTTTCTCGCCGAGTATATTTAGACATTCCTGAATTATGCTCGGTTAATCGACGTGTTATTCCGTCGGCATGACCTATGTAATACCGACCAGAATTAATGCTTTGAAGTATATAAACTGAATACATATTAT
>CAZYAM010000033.1:2159-23732 GCA_964645575.1 uncultured Ignavibacteriaceae bacterium | reverse complement strand
GACGAAGGTGGAGCGCAGATCAGTCAGAGACCTCTGAATCTTGCCAATGCATTGCAAAAGCTCGAACGCGGCGTCGAACGTATTCCGATGACGAATGCAGGCACTGCAACAGCCCATTTGTTTATCGTCAATCCATTGTCTGCCAAAGGAATAACGAAATTATTCTCTACTCATCCGCCTGTTAAAGACCGAATTGCACGCCTTGAGAAAATTGCAATGGGCGGGATTGGCTGAAAGGTTACATTTGACTCGCTATCTTAGTATAATACGATTTACGCTCCCGGCAGTTCTGGCTATTGGAATTTTTTCGATATCGCAGGCAAGTGATTCCATCGGAGTATCCGGTGCATCGGTTATCCGGTCGCAGCTGCATAGTATTGCCGATGAAGTTGTCGGTCGTGCGAAACTCGATCCCGAAAGTAAAATTGCTCTTTGGGTGGAAGGAGAAGGACAGCGGTCGTTAGCAGAGAACGCATTTATCGAAACGCTTCAGAAACGGGGTTACACAACATTATTAAGCACAGGCAATGCATTGGAACAGACGCTTCATGTGTTTCTTCTTGGTACGGATATCAAGATTAGGGCAGTGGATGAAAAATATTTTGAACGGAGCATAAGTACAAAACTGGAAGCGCGAACAATCCTGGGAGCGGAACGTGAAGTCCACTTGCTCGGCACTTTTCATCGTGAAGGAAAGGATAAAGCTCAAGCATTTCCGTCTTTTCATGTTCCGGCTTTACAGACAGACGAAGAGGAAGGTTTGATGCAGCGGCTGCTGACGCCCCTGATTATTTTAAGCGGTGCTGTTCTTGTTATCTTTTTATTATTTACGGTGCGAAGTTGAAATTGGTATCTGCAGTTTTTACTCTTGTAATAATACTCCTGCAAGCATTTCAAGTATGTGCGCAGAGTACCGATTCTCTTAATTCAGTCTCGCTGCTTGCATTGGGCGATATAAATCTCGGACGCAAAGTAGGACAGTTGATTTTAAAAGGTAAGACGGATTATCCCTTTGAAAAGTTTGGCGATGTGCTGAAGAGAGCCGAAATAGTGTTCGCGAACCTCGAATGTCCTGTTACCGACCAAAATGGCGAAACGCAGAGTCCAAAATCAAATATTGTTTTTTGTGCACCTCCGGAAGCCGCAGCAACCTTGCGGCGTGCAGGAATTACAGTCGTCTCAACTGCGAATAATCATGCATTCGACTACGGTTTAAAAGGAATTCAGGAGACGATCAAGTTCCTGAACCAAGATAGTATCAGTTTCACCGGAACGGCTGCTGATCCCGGCGAAGGATTTACGCCTGTTATAATCGAGCGCGGCAATATTAGATTCGGTATTATTGCATATACTCAAACTGTGAATATGATCCGTGGGACTAAAAGCGGACTGATCTCTGTTTTTGATTCTGCACGGGCAAAGCGAGAAATCAGTGTTTTAAAGACAAATGTTGACTTTGTTCTTGCAAGTTATCATGGCGGTGATGAATATCGGGATGTTTTGGGAAAATTCGCCGAGAGGCAAATGAAGCTCCTTGCAGATTTTGGCGCTGATGTCGTATTCGGGCATCACCCGCATGTACCGCAGGGAATTGAAAAATATCACGGCTGCTTGATGTTCCACTCTCTTGGGAATGCCGTATTCAATCAGCCGCAGCGATTTTGGACCCAGCGCTCATTTGCAGCACTGGTAGAATTTGAAAAAAGGAACGATCAAAAAAGAATATCGTCTATAGAATTAATCCCATTTCGTCCCGGATTTCAACCCGCAGCCGATTTAAACGCAGATGATATAAGAAAATTGATGGATCGGATTCAAAAATTATCAACAATCACTATTACTCATACAGAAAGAGGTTACTTTGTCGAATCGTCTATTGCACCAACGTCTCCCTAATTTATTCATATTTTTTTTATTCTTTCTTTCCTTAGTTTTGTTCTCGGGGTGCGGCTCGGATGATGCAACGAAACAATTGAGCGCTGAAGATCACAATAGAATCGGGATGAATGCATTTAGAAATGAAGATTATCTGGCAGCCATTGACGAATTCAAAGTTGTATCTCTTCAATATCAAGGGAGCAGGGTCGCAGATTCTGCGCAGTTTTTTATGGCGGAGTGCAGGTACTTGCGTGAGGAATATATACTCGCAGCTTTTGAGTACGATATTCTAATTCGTAATATGCCTTACAGCACATTTGTTTCTCGTTCACGTTTCAAGCGTGCGACATGTTTCTACGAACTCTCACCCGAATCTTATCTGGATCAGGATTATACTAGGAAAGCAATTGATGAATATCAGGCTTTTCTGGAATATCATCCCACCGATACATTGGCGGCGGTAGCAGAAAAGAGGATCTTAGAGTTGAATACAAAACTGGCAAAAAAGGATTATGAGAGCGGTATGACATATATGCATATGAACTATTACAAAGCCGCAACGTATTATTTCGATCTTATTCTTGAAAAGTATCACGATACTGAATATGCCGAACCGGCTTTGTTCAAGAAAGTAGAAGCATTAACGAATAGAAAGAAATATACCGATGCTAAAGAAGCGGTGGAAAAGTTCCTCGCAAAATATCCAGCCAGTACTTTAAAAACGGATGCCGAACGAATGTGCGCCGATATTGAAACAAAGATATTGGAAGATAAGGCGCGGAAGCAGAAAAAGATTAAAGATACAAGCAAACAATTCCCTGAATCAGGAAGTTAAAATGCCGCAACTGCGCAGTAAACCTGTCAAGGCATCACAAGTCGAGATGACAGAATTAGTCATCCCGACTGATACAAACCGCATGGGGAACCTTCTTGGCGGACGGTTGATGCATTGGATGGATATTGCTGCCGCTATTGCTGCCTCGCGGCACACGAATTGCCTATGCGTTACGGCGTCTGTTGACGGATTGCACTTCCATCATCCGGTTAAACAGGGTGAAGTAGTTATATTGCAGGCTTCGGTAAACAGGGTCTTTCGCACTTCTCTCGAAGTCGGCGTACGTGTGACAAAAGAAAATCTATTGACAGGCGAGCGGAAGCATACGAACACCGCATATCTTACATTTGTAGCAATTGACGATGCGGGCAAGCCTGTCCCTGCCAATCCCGTAAAGCCGGTAACGAATGCCGAAAAACGGCGCTACCGTAATGCAGCGCGACGCAGACAGTCAAGATTATCGCATCGACAATGAGGTTGATTATTTTTTCGTGGAAACACAAAATGTCTGAATGCTGCAGGCACTCCCGGCGACAGCGCCATTTGATGATATTCGGTTCTACGCTGTTTATTTTTTTGCTTGCCTTTCACACAGTCTCAGCTCAAACACAGGAATCTGCATTTTGTGAAGTACGAACCTTTCAGCTGCCTGCAAAATTCGAAAAGTGCTCGCTGGTTTCGACCTCTCTTCAGAAAGTAACGACATTGGTTGAATGGTCGGCTCATCGAAATGAAATTCTTCTGGCGACATTCAATTCTGCCCTGACGTCAGTCAATTATAGTTTGAGACGCACAACAATTGAGTTTGATGATCTCTCTGTAGCAGATTTCAATAATGACGGTCAGCCGGATCTTCTACTAATGAATAAACATGAACGGACAATTGCGTTCGTGCTTAACTTATTACGCGATACTCTTCTGATTGCGAGCAAGATAAAACTTCCATTCGAACCTGAATATATCTTATTCGGTGATTATAACAATGACAAACGTCTCGATTTACTTCTGTATGCACATCATACTCCCGGTATCCTCCCTCTTACAGGGAATGGAAGAGGGCGCTTTGTGTTAGGAAAAACTATTGCAGAGGATAATGCGATTGGTGCTGTTGATTTTGCTCATGTGAATAACGATAACCTGATTGATATCATAATGTGGGATTGGGTGAAAAGTGAGCTTCATGTGCTCTATGGTGTCGGGAGAGGAAGATTTATTGATCAGAGTGTATTTCCCGTGCAAGGAGATGTTGATGTGCTTGTTGCAACTTCAATTATTCGCAGGCGCTCGCTCGATTTGGTACTGAAGATGAAGGATCCGTCCGGATTCCAAATCTGGGAAGGAAATGATTTTGGCGATTTTCAGTTGAAGAATCGTATCGCAATCAATGGGCGTATAACCGATTTTAGTCTTGCCGATATTAACAATGACAATTTGAATGATGTGATTGTCTCTGTCAGTCCCGCATCTTTACAAGTCGCTGTCAATAATGATGGAGAAGCTTTTTCTGAATGTATCGAGTATGCTTGCGGCAGAGATCCTCAAAAAGTCCTTATCGTATCTCCTCAATCGGGATATCCAAAAGATTGTATTGTCTTTGATCGAGGTGCCGAGCAATTCATCGTATATCAAAATGCTGCCGCTCCGAGTGACTTTTCAGATTCGCTTTTAGTCAGCACAGGTGTTTTTCCGGAAGAAATAGTTACAGATGATTTTAATCGGGATGGTATCTCCGATATTGCACTCCTGAATATACGAAGTCAGTCTCTTTCGCTTTATTTTGGGAAAAAATATACTGCTCCGTCCGGCCCAATATTCTACTCATTGACGGAAAAACCGAAACATATTGCATATCATTCATCAACGGATACGGCATTGCAGTTTGTCCTTTCTTTTCCGCAATCGCGGCAGATTTCGTATTTGGTAATTGATTTTGCGAGTAATTCTGTTTTGAATGCGTTCATCGGCAACGAGGGTGATGCACAGATTGTAGATGTCGCTCGAAATGAACGCAATCAAGCTGAATTTATTACATGGAATAAAAAAGGTCCCGAAGGCAATTCCCTTAGTTTCTATGAGCAGCTTGGTTTGACGACATTTATCGAACGTTCATTCCATCTCGAGAAGCCGGATAATTTATTGGGAGCTTCGGCAGCTGATCTCAATAGCGATAGAATTCAGGATAT
Organism: uncultured Ignavibacteriaceae bacterium; assembly: GCA_964645575.1. Classification (GTDB taxonomy): domain Bacteria; phylum Bacteroidota; class Ignavibacteria; order UBA10030; family UBA10030; genus Fen-1298. The sequence goes on along the minus strand of CAZYAM010000033.1, from coordinate 18,836 downwards.
TGTGTACGTTTACCGGGCCGGCGGAATTCCAAAAGTTGGATTAGGAATAGCATTTGGTGATTCTGCCTACTCGATGAAACGACGGTTCATTTCAAGAGAATTGCCGCCTGCCAAAACGAAACAAGTTTCCGTTTGGCTCGCTGATTTCGATCGGGATGGATTTCCGGATATGCTTATACAAACGGGACCACCGGACGAATACTTTATGGTTGCCGGCGGAAAAGGAGACGGCTATTTCAATGATCCTCAAAACCTTGCCGACAGCCTCTCAATATCGGATCGTTCCGAAGTGCAAATAGTTGATGTGAACGGTGACGATTTTTTGGATATTGTTGTCGGTTCTCAGCGTCTAGGATGTGTCTTGTGGTTTCGCAACGAAAATGATTGTAATTTTAGCAGGAAAGAAATTCTGTTTGTTGAAGAAGGACTGAGCCGTTTTGCCGTAACAGATATAGATGGTGATGGTTTAAAAGACCTGGCAATGACGTTCTCAAAAAAAGGATTTTTGAAAATAATCAATGGAAAACACTTGTCACTCCAAATTGAGACAAATGAACAATAAAGATCGTGAGGAGTACCGAATGAGCAATTTATGGCATCGTTATTGCGTGAAGCTTTATCGGTTATTCATTAATTGTACGATTATTCTATTATTTTTTGCTGCGTTTAATCGGATTCAGGCACAAGTTTTACACTCTTCTCAACAGTTGAGTGCTGAACAATTGCTTCAATACTGCCGTTCATTGGAAAATCCAACGGAACGATCCGTGCTTTCAAATAATATTACTAATGGCAAATGCGGTTTTGGAATAAGTGCCGCTCTGCATAGTCAATGGAATAATTTTACCGGGATTCAAAAAAAAGAAATCAAGACGCTTATAATGATGCCTCTGTTTCAAAAGGATCGAATCATCGGCAAGTTCCAGATTTTTTACGATACCACAGGAGCAAACGAACCGGCGCTTTTAGATGCTTCGAATAATCGGATCTCAAATACAGCAGAAGAGTATGTCGATTCACTGGGAAGAATATTTAACGATGTTTATCAAATTGAAATCGGATTGCTGGAGTATGATGCACCCCCTTTTGAATCCGGCAAAACACATTATCGGATATTTATTACCGATATGAGTAACTATGCGTCAGGCACGTACGGCTGTACAGATTGGGATTACGGCATTCCTCCGCTGAATTCCGATGGATATGCACCCCGGTATCCATGTTTTATAGAGATGCATAATGATTTCAGCGGGTTCTATACAAAAGGAATGAATGCATTGAGAGTGACAGCGGCGCATGAATTTCATCATGTGATCCAGATAGGTTCTTATGGATTTCGAAGTGATAATATTTTTTTTCATGAAATTACATCGACCTGGATGGAAGATGCCGTTTATACGGATGTGAATGATTACTTAAACTATCTGCAGGACTATTTCGATTTTTTTTCTAACGGAATTTCATTCAATTATTATGATTTCTATCATGGCGGTTATGAGCGCTGTATCTGGGCGCATTTTCTTGCAAAGCGGTTTGACCGGGATATTATACGTGATGTCTGGGATGGAATAAAGACGCTGACGTTTTTAGAAAGCATGAATACCGCACTGGTAAACCGTGGATCGGATTTAGAAACCGCGTTTTCAGAATTCACATATTGGAACTATTTTACCGCTGATCGAGCCGATACGGTTAAATATTTTCCGGAGGGGAACCGCTATCCCCGTTTTCAACCGCTGCAGCAGAAGACATTTCTAAGCATAGCCGACTCTGTCGGCGGAGATGTATTTCCGCTTTCTTCGTCAATGTATGAATTTGATTTTCCATCGGATACAATTACGGCGATAATAAGCAATGTGGAAGTCGATGCAGCGGAACAGAAAAATGGCCTCACAAGGAGAATAGATGTAGTGTGCTCATCCAATGTTCCTTCAATCCCGTATCAGGAATTCAGCAACGGATTAATGGCAAAGGTCGTTGTTGATGATACATCTCTCTGGCGCTTTTCCTTTTCGCAAGGCATTCGCCGCGATACCGTAATCAGTCCTCCGCGATTTGCGGTAAGTTCCAATGCATCGCCTAATCCCTTAAAACTGTCTGATTCAAAACAACTGCTTCTTCCAATTCAGGACAATACAATTAAAATTGCGGATGTGTATTTCTACAGCTCATCTCTAAGCCTTGCATATTCGAAATCGATACCTGTTTCGATTGCAGGCCCTAACCGTGTTATTGCCGTGCCGTCATCGGAGTTAAGCTCGCGTCTTTCGTCCGGCATCTATTTCGTTATTGTAAAAACCAAAAATAATGAGTATCGATGGAAAGTAGCGGTCATTCGATGAACCGGATTTCTATTACAGCAGTTGATATCGCCAAGAGCTTTAATTATCGGACAATATTTCGCGATATTTCATTCTCGCTCTTATCGCCTTCATCGTTGACAATTACAGGAAAGAACGGTGCAGGTAAATCTACTCTTTCAAAAATTATCGCCGGTCTGATCAGTACAACAAAAGGTTCATGCTCATACACCTTGAATAAAAAAAACGTCGATATCGAAGTATTTAAGCGCTATATCGGATTTGTATCGACTTACTTGAATTTTTATGATGAATTTACGGCACTCGAAAACATCAATATACTCTCTCGAATTCGTACAATGTCCCGACAGAACGAAAGCAGGGCAGAAGAAATCCTTAACCTTGCCGGCTTGCGGCAGCGAAGGGATGATCCTGTTGGTACGTTTTCTTCCGGCATGAAACAGCGGTTGAAATATGCTTTTGCACTTTTACATAATCCTGCCGTGTTGGTTCTCGATGAGCCGACAAGTAGTATGGATGATGAGGGAATTGAATTTGTACGGCATATCGTAAGGCAGCAGAAAAAGCAAGGTATTCTAATTCTCGCAACAAATAATAGGAAAGAAGCCGGCTGGTGCGATAAAGAAGTTCATTTAGGAATGAAGAAGGAGTAAATTATCATAAGTTGGATTCATACATAAAATAGATATGAATTATCTCTTTGCTATTTGGGCAATAGTTGCAAAAGATATGCGTTCAGAATTGCGCTTACGGTACGCACTCAATGCACTATTAATGTTTGTTGTGACATCGCTTGCGGTTATCATTATCGCTTTTCAAGACAGTGAATTAAATCCTGAAATACTGTCCGCTTTGTTTTGGATCGTTATTTTCTTTACTGCAATGTCCGGATTATCCAGAATATTCGTAAGTGAGGAAGAACGTGGAACAACATTAGTGCTTCAGCTTGTTGCTTCGCCTTCTGCGGTATATTTTGGCAAGTTGATATTCAATTGCGGCTTGACTCTTCTTCTTTCTTCAGCGGTTACCCTGCTGTATGTGATTATTTTTCCTACTTTTGTTATCCAATCATTGACAATATTTACCTGTACTGTTTTCTTAGGAAGTCTCGGATTTGCGTCTGCATCGACAATGATTGCGGCAATTATTGCTAAAGCACAGGCAAAAAGTACTCTCTATACAGTGCTTGCTTTTCCCGTCCTTGCCCCATTGCTGATTACGGTTATTTATGCGACAGCATTGTCAATACAAGGTGATATCTGGAGTAATTCTATTCCCCAGTTTCAAATAATGATCGGATATTTGTGTGTCGTTGTCGGTTTTTCTTTTCTAATGTTCGATTATGTTTGGAAAGATTGATATGAATAGTCTAAAAGTGTTGTCAATCATTCTGATTACATTTACGATATTTGCCGGAATCACTGTGCCGATGGTCCCGCAGCCGCAGAGCATTTTTGAATTTCCTGATATCCCGGGACTTGGAGAAACAGCACGTATTATCTTTTTTCACGTTCCGGCTGCATGGGTGTCTGTCCTCGGATTTCTTATATCGCTGTACTTCGGCTTTAAATATCTACGTACCAAAGAATATAATTACGATATCAAATCTGTGTCTGCGGCAGGACTTGGGATGCTGTTCTGTGTTCTGGCTATGGTGACGGGTTCTTTGTGGGCAAAGTTTGCATGGGGATCATTCTGGAACTGGGACCCGAGGGAAACTTCGATATTTATTCTCCTGTTGATCTATGGAGCTTACTTTGCGCTTCGTTCAGCACTCGGGTCGGATGAAATACGTGCCCGCCTTTCAGCTGTCTATGCAATACTCGCCGGACTTACTGCGCCGTTTTTTATCTTTATTATGCCCCGCGTTATCGGCGGATTACACCCGGGCGCTGAAGGAGATTCATCCGGTTCAATACCGATAGCACAGCTTCAAATGCCTTTGAATATGTATGTTGTATTCTTTACCGGACTTGTCGGATTTACTCTTTTGTTTATCTGGCTGCTTAACGTGCGTATTCGCGCGGTAAGCGTGGAATATCAACTTCTAATAAAAGACCAATGAGGTGATTATGTCCGAGTTTTTAAGTCAGAATCAACTCTATATTGTTCTTATTGTGACATTATTTATATGGATAGGCATCGTATTGTATCTTGTCCGTCTTGATAGGAAAATAAGCCGACTCGAGGAGCAATTTAAAGAGGATTAGCATAGTGAAAATAAAAGTAATCATTTCCGGATTTATAATTGCAATAGGTTTGGTGCTGGGAGGGATTAACTTTCTTGATACCAATGTTGAATACGGCGATTTTGCCGACGCGCGCAGAATTCAAAGGAAGATTCAAGTGAAAGGTGAATGTATAAGAGACCGCGGGAGTTCTTTTAATATAGAAAAAATGCAGTTCACTTTTTATTTAAGAGATGACAGCGGGGAAATTTCTAAGGTAGTACTTGATGGCGCCAAGCCAGGCAATTTTAATCTTGCCCAAAGTGTTGTCGTGAAGGGAAAATATTCAGGCGATTACTTCCATGCAACTGACATCCTGACAAAATGCCCTTCGAAATATGAAGGGAAAACAGGTGTGATGAAAAAGACTCCGTAACTGCTATATGCATTTGTTAAAGAAGAGTAATTATTGCTAAGAGAGCGCCGCCTACGCCGCCGTCCGCAATACTGCCTACGATACCCTCAACGGTCAAATTGCTTTCTTGTCCGATATTAATTCCAACTAAACTCAATAAATATGAGCCGAGTCCGCCGCCAAGTATACCAACGACAGAATTCCAAATCGTACCCAAAGACCATTCCTTCTTCATAGAACCTGCTATGTTGCCGCCAACAGCTCCGCTAATTAATCCAATAAGCCATTCCTTGATGTTTTCTCCTTCTTTAGTTTGTGGTTATAGTTTTGCGGGGAATCCGCAATATATTTTTCAAAACCAATTTGGCCGTAGAGAATAACAACGGGTAAGTATATAAAATATTTATTCATAAAAAAAAGGAAAATAAGAGACTTGGCCAATATTTACAAAATAAATATGGGAAAATATCAGTTCGTTGATTAATAGATGTATTTATATCCGGTTACTTTGTTATTTGTTAGAGTCGGAATGACAAACAAATGGATATCTTCAACATATTCGAAGTCGGCACAATTTATCTTGTTGCTTTGCGTATTAAGCAATTCAGCAATTTTCCCATCTTTTTTAACGAGATAAAGACTGCCCGAATATAAAGACACAAAATAACCGTTCCCGTATTTTTTAATGCCGTCAATAATTCCGGGACCCATTTCTGCTATGTTGGTAATTTTTTTATCTAAAATCGAAATTGATTTCAGATAGTTATCTGAGTTTACGCCGATAATTAAATTGTCTCCGTCCAGTGTGATACCGTTGGGATTCGAGATATCTGTGCTCTTGAGCCATTGTTCGACTTTCCCATCCTTGATTCTGTAAACAGCGGCGCTGTCGGAGTCGGTTACATATATATTACCGCTGGAATCGATACAAACATCATTTAAAAAACCTCCTTTACGAATCCGATACCGTGTTTCGACTGTCCTGCGGGAAAGATTAACAACCACAACTCCAAATCTTTCGACAATGTACAATCGATCCTGATAAATGCACATTCCGGTAGGCGAAGTGAGGTTTTGTATAAAATTCTTGTCCAGCACCTTGCCATCAATACTGATTTTTGTGATGTAATCTTCGTTATAATTGGAACCATCGCCAGGGAATTTACCGAAATTCGAAACGTACAGGCAATTCCTGCCCTTGTCGTACACAACACATTCGGGTCCTTTACAGATTGAATCTATTTCCCAGATCTTTGTCATCTGTGAGAATGCGTACTGAAAACTCAAAAAAGAAAGAGTAAGAAGAATTATTTTCATAATATATGAACCTTTAAATATTAAAATCACTATTAGCTGAAGTAATCATCTTTTTCATATAAAGTCTTAATCATGTCAATATTCGAAGTGTCGTTAAATGTCCCATCGATCACTAAATTACATATTGATTTTGTATTATGTATTTCGGAATCAAAGTATTTAGATTCCGCCGGCATCCATTCATTCAGCCATTTATTCCTATAGCCTTCACCGTCTCGTTGTGTTCCCCGTTTTAACCTGATTTCAGGCGGAGTTTCGATAAAAATTATAAAATTCAGATATTTTCTTAATTCAAGCCTGCCGGAAGTAACACCATCGATGAGTAAATATTTTTTATCGAAAATTTCTTTCCAGTTGTCAAGTTCATTGGTGGACCAGTTATATATTTGATATTTACATGCAGAGTTATTCATAAACGGATGAAGCACCTGATCAATGAGTCTTTGCCAGTCAAAATTGGAGCCTATAATATCCGGTTTGTATCTCGGCAAATAAAAATCGTCAAGATGTACAATATCATAATCTTCCAAAGTGCCGTATAGTTTCTCCGTGAAAAAAGATTTTCCTGAACCACCCGGTCCGTCAATTGCAATGACAAACCTGTTATGATTTTGAGATGTCGTATTAAAATACGCAACTAATTGATGCAGGTTTCTTTTCATTTTTCAAATTGAAGACCCTTGTGATATACCAGACCATTATGGTATATTACACACAAAAATCTCCTCTTTCTCAAACGTATGTAAAACCAACATCCCGTATGCCTCGCAAACTATCTACTTTCTTTTAAACTGGTACTCACCCGAAGGATCACGCTGTTTCATCATGGATACTTTATCATTTGTTACGACAAATTCAAATACATAATCGGCAAAGTCCTTCATGCGAAACTTATGTGTTTTGTAAGGAACAAGCTGGAATTTCGGCTGTCCCGGTAAAATTAAATACAATATGTTGTCGCTTTTGAGAACAATCTCTAAAACCGTTCCACCGGCAGTCTCATACTTTCCGGCGTATTTCTGCAATATTTTTGGATCACTCAATGATACATCCACTTTCCGGACAAACGTGACTTCCGATTCGTCCAGTGAAATTACAATTCGGTCGATTTCACCTTGCGGATTTGTCAAATAATTCAGAGACCATAATCCATATTGCTCGTCGTTCGGTGTGTCAAAACGATCATAGTGGAAGTTACTCAATGGAAGTATAATGTTATGAAAATTCATTTGTAATGAATCACTTTTCATCGATACTTTAAGCACACCATAAGCCGGATGTTCATATTCTCCCGTATAGTCTTCGAGTATATGAGAGGATTTTGTATTAAGTACTCGTTCACCACCGGCTTTTCCCCGTCCTTCTTTGTCTTGCTTTCGAGATGCTTCTCTATCTTTAAGCCGCCGCTCGCTCCATGGTGTTTGACTCAATCCGAGAAGTCGTTCATATATGTTGAACGAAATCACATTATAAAGGGGATAACCATGATCTCCAATTACGAAAACGATAACTCCAATACTATCATACGGCATACAAGAGATTTGCGAGTGGATTCCGTTGAGGTCACCACCATGGTAGGCAAGGTAATGACCCTGATACGACGCAAACCATCTTCCCATTCCATATACAGGATTTAATAATTCACCATAACCTCTATTTTCCAGTTGAGTGTTTGGAAGGCCGATAGAAGGGGCCAATGTTGCGCGAACAACATTAGCCGGGATGATCTGCTTTCCCTTATAATCACCGTTGTTCATAAGCGCAATAAGCCATTTGGATAAGTCGTTTATATTTGAAATAATCGATCCGGCCGGACCGATTCCCTGTGCCTCTTCATAATACGGGATACGATATAAGATTGTCGTATCGCGCTTTTCATTATACGGAACGAAGCAGTCGGATTGTTTCGACATTTCCTTTATACTAAACAGTGTGTTGTTCATCTCGAGCGGTTTGAAGATACGTGCGCGGAGAAAATCTTCCCATGTTTGATGTGTAAAGTATTCGATGATGTAGCCGGAAGCGGCGTACATCATGTTATTATAGAGAAAACCCTGTCGAAGCGGCTGGCTTGGTTCGAGGTATTTAAGCCGGTCAAAGAGTTCTTTTCTTGAAAAATCTGATTTGTACCAGATTAAATCATGCCGCGAAATACCCGTTCGATGGGCAAGCATATCGCGGATTGAAACGCTATTATTAAGGTCTTCATTGTAAAATTGGATGGTCGAGACAAATTGGCGAACAGGCTTATCCCAATCCAATTTTCCTTCCTCGACCAATAAACCGACAGCAACAGATGTGAAAAGTTTTGTGTTAGATGCGATCTGGAAGAGTGTGTTAGGCGTTATAGGGAGTTTTTTTTCGTAATCCCGGTAGCCATATCCCTTTGCGAATATCAAGTTATTCTTCACTACGATCCCCACGCCAATCCCTGGTGTGTTCCAATCCTGTAAAACTTTCGCCATGTAAACATCGAGATCTCCCAGTTTTTTCTCAATGTCGACATACTGAGTGTGCGTTGTGGAAGGAAGAATGATCCACATTAGGATCAAAAGTAACATCTTAATTCGGATGTTCATAGGTTTTCCTCCTGTTAGTGGTTGTTTATGTAAATAACTAAACTGTTATCATATTGATTTCATAATTGCGGCGATTTTACATGACTTTTGTGATCCCCAAGAAACGATGTAGTAAAACCCCTATAAAGATGGAAGGATGAAAACTACTTGGTTAAAGTGTAGGAATTTTTAGGAGAAGAAGCAAGAGGAGATTATAAGTCTATAAGCCTATGAGTAGATGAGTCTGTGAGTGTATAAGCCAATAAGCCATTTAGTAGACATGTCTATGAGTCGATGAGTCGATAAGTCTATAAGTCAATGAGTATATAAATCTATGAGTTAAAAGGCTAAAGAATAATAAATCCATCTATTTAACTTCAGCACGTAATACCAATAGTTGTTGAATATCCCGAATGTCTTTTTTTGATTTGATAGATATGAACAGCCATCGTCCTTCGGGATATGGTTTGGCATATTCGATGGTCTGCCGGACATTTTTCCCGAGTTTCATTTTTTGTGATTTCTTAATTGCCTCTTTATTAAGAATAATTTGAACAGTAAATCTATTTTTTAGAGGATAAAGTGCAACAAGCAGCTTCTCTTTTATCCGGAATCTTAATGCCCATCCGTATTTTTGTCCATACATATATTTGATGTCTTCCTGGACCGGATATTTATCACGTATCAAATCTATGAGTTACTGCCAGCTTGAAAGTTTGCTGCCCGGCATCTTGTTAAATTCGGCAGTAGTAGGTTGTTTTTTTATCTGTGAATATTCCAAATGCCAATCTGATTCTATTCTTCTGAAATCGTGAAGAATTGTAAAAATAGACGGTGTCGGATGATGTGTCGAACTATACAATTCACTTTATTATAACTCATAAAAAATTACATTTCTTGTATCCTTCTATTTCTTCATTTTGATATTGCTTTATCGTACAGGCCGCTGACCATATCCCAATTTATTACATTCCAGACAGCTTGCAGATGATTCTGCCTTCTGTTTTTATATTTCAAATAATAGGCATGTTCCCAAACGTCTATGACAAGGATTGGCACTCCTTTAATTGGAGAGTCGTTCATGAGTGGATTATCATGGTAAGGTGTAGACATAATAACAAGCTTTTTCTCCGGTGTTACAATTAACCATGCCCAGCCGGAGCCAAAACGTCCGGAAGCTTCTTTGATGAATTGATTTTTAAATTCGCCGATACTATTAAAACTGTCTTCAATAGCTTTTAAAAATTTTCCAGATGGTTTTGTGTTTGTATCAGGCGTAAGTATCTTCCAATACAGAGTATGGTTGTAATGTCCACCAGCATTGTTCCGGATTGTTGTACTGTATTTGCCGATGTTCTCGAATATGGCATTTAAATCATTGTTTTGTTTAAGTCCGGCTCCTTTAAGTGCTTCATTGAGTTTGGCAATATATCCAGCGTGATGTTTGGAATAATGTATCTCCATGGTCTGGGTATCTATAAAGGGCTCTAAGGCGTCAAAAGCATACGGCAAAGGTTCTTGTGTGAATTGTGCTGTTGCACAATTCGTTGCAATTAGGACTGCAATGAAAGTGAATAATGCCGTTTTCATATTTTTTATCCTTTTAGTGTCGCTAAAAATCTTATGTTTTCAATCTGTTTGGATAGGTTATTTTAAATTCAATCTTAATGGATTATCAATACGCATGTTAACACGGCCTGGCGTACAAATTCTATGTTGATGTATCCGCCAAAAGCGGACAAGTTGCGTAGATTCGGCCGGTTATTCTTTTTCCCCTTCTTCTATCCATTGCAGCAGAATCGCTTTTTCAGGATCATTCGGTTGAAGTTCCAACGCCTTTTCTAAATACGGAACCGCTTCCTTTTTATTTCCTCTATAGTAAAGGGAGGCAGATATATTCTTATAAGCAATCCAGAATTTTGGATCGATATCGATTGCTTTCTTGAAAGCTTCGATTTCTTTTTCCTTATATTCCTCGGTGCCTGTCTGGTTAAATCTAAACCGGTATGCCATTCCTAACAAATTATATCCAACGGCATTTTTAGGGTCTAGTTTTAATGCTCCTTCATATTTCAAAATAGCAGCGTCGTATTTCTCTTCTTTAGAAAGTTGAATACCTTCGTTCAGAAGACTTTTAGCTTTGCCCTTCTGAGAACTACATCCACCTATAACGGAAATAAGAATTACTAAAACCGGCAGAATATACAATTTGCTTTTCATAGGATTTCCTCCTTAGATATTGGATTATTGAGCAGATAATTCAAAATAAGGATTTATATATCTCTATCTATAAAACGATTTATCCTCTATTCACAATAAATCTAAAAGGATTATCTATACCTAACGTCCATCTGGATATAAACGGCTCTCCGTACTTTGCACCTATTTTTGAACCGAAATATCGGCAGCGTGTTTCGATTACTTCTAAAAAATCCGGCGTGCTCAGCTTCGTCTCGCTTTCTTTGCTTTCAGGATTAAAGAATTGCGAGGCATGTGCACGTACGGATTCCATTTTTAGATCGAACGTATCGCTAATGTCAATAATAAACGACGGTTCAAATTCCATCCACTGCATAAATTCGAAGTAATGGTGCGGCCTGTGGCGTTCCTGTGTTTTTCCGTGGAATCTCGTTTTGATTTTTTCCAATCCGCTGTAGTACCACGCCTCACGGCAAAGCTCGCTGGTATGCACGTGGTCCGGGTGGCGTTCAACACTATAAGGAATTATCAAAAGAGAAGGGCGGAGTTCTCTAAAAAGCGTTATAATTTTCAGCTTGTTCTTATTATTGACTTCAATGTCGCCGTCGGGAATGAGAAGATTCCGTCGCATAACAACGCCGAGAATACTGGCTGCCTGCGATGCTTCTTTTGTGCGGATTTTTTTTGTGCCGCGCGTGCCAAGCTCGCCTTGCGTCAGGTCGCATAATGCCACTTTTTTCCCCAGCCTTACAAGTTTCGCTATTGTCCCGCCGCAGGCGAGTTCAAGATCGTCGGGATGTGCGCCAATCGCTAAAACATCGACATTCATCTTTGTTCCTTTATACGTATGTGAATAATATAGAAAACTACGGAAGAAAAGACAAGGTGAACCGCGGAATGCCGGAAAAGAATAGAAATACTGAGACGGAATAAAGAAACATTAAGATATTCTCATTTTCCGGAGTTGAATGTGGGAACAACATTCGGTAATTTGGGAGTGGAGTTATTGCATGTCCACTGATAAGAATGTCGTTACAATTACCGAGCTGACAAGGCAAATCAAACAGTCGCTGGAAACCAGTTTCCCGCGGGTGTGGGTGGAAGGCGAGATATCGAACTTTAAGAGACACACTTCCGGACATCTTTACTTTACATTAAAAGATGAAGGCGCTCAATTGTCTGCCGTTATGTGGCGAAGCCGTGTTCCTTACCTCTCGTTTCCGCCTAAAGACGGGATGAAAGTGATAGCCCGCGGTTCAATTACGGTCTATCCTCCGCGCGGAAATTATCAAATTGATATCGAGCAGATTCAACCTGTCGGTATCGGAGAACTTCAGCTTGCATTCGAACGTCTTAAGAAAAAGCTGGCGGCGGAAGGATTATTCGATGCCGAGTACAAAAAGCCGATACCGGAATTTCCCGAAAGTATCGGTATTGTTACTTCGGAAACCGGTGCGGCATTGCAGGATATACGCAGCGTGCTGTCGCGCAGGCAGCCGTCTGTCGATGTCATTCTTGCTCCGGTGCGTGTGCAGGGCGCGGGCGCTGCGGAAGAAATTGCTGAAGCGATTGAGCATCTAAATCGCTTCGGCGGTATCGATGTGCTGATTGTCGGCCGGGGCGGCGGTTCGCTGGAGGATCTTTGGGCGTTTAATGAAGAGATAGTCGCACGGGCGATCTATGCTTCTAAAATTCCTGTTGTAAGCGCCGTAGGACACGAAATAGATTTTAGTATCGCAGATTTTGTTGCAGATTTACGTGCACCAACTCCATCGGCAGCAGCGGAATTAGTTGTACGGGATAGGACGGAATTGCTTGAAGAAATTACTAACTTATGCTATACTATGATTGATAATGTGAATAACCGGATATCCGGTTTTCGCGGGCGGATTACAGGTTTGCTGGCAAGCTATTCATTCAACCGGCCGCGGGATTTGGTACGTGAATCCTCCCAGAGAATTGATGAGATTGATCGAAGCATCGGTGTGTCGTTTAATCATATTGTACAAACAGTGTACCGGCGGTATGATTCATTGAAAAATCAGCTCCAGGCGTTGAATCCGCAGGGTGTATTGAAACGCGGTTACAGCATTGTTCGCAAAGAAAGACGGATTGTTTCCAGCGAGCGGCTGCTCCACAGCGGCGATGAAGCAGAGATACAATTTTATGATGGAACCGTGGGTGTAAGGGTAGAAAAAGGAAGATCATAATGGCTGCAAAGAAGCTAGAAAAAAATTCACTTGAGCATTCTCTTCATCGGCTTCAGGAAATTGCGGAATCGTTGGAACAGGGCGACGTGCCGTTGGACGATGCCGTCAATTTGTATGAAGAGGGTATACGAATATCGAAAGAGTGTGCGGAAAAGTTAAAAGCGGCCGAACTTAAAATAAAAAAGCTCTCAAAAGGCATTGAAGAGCAATTGAAGTTGAACAGATCTGATGAAGAATGAGAGATTGTCATCACAAATATCTTGATTCAATTAATTTCCCCGAAGATTTGCGAAGTCTTAGCGTACAGGAACTTAGGGCTGTCTGCGCTGAATTGCGGGAATTTTTAATAGATTGTGTTTCAAAAACAGGGGGGCACTTTGGAGCTGGGTTGGGCGCCGTAGAAATCGCTGTGGCTCTTCATTATGTGTTCAATACACCGAAAGATAAACTAATCTGGGATGTCGGCCATCAAGCATATCCGCATAAAATTCTAACCGGCCGGAAAGACCGGATGCAGACAATTCGCAAGTTAGGCGGATTGAGCGGATTTCTCAAGCGTACCGAGAGTGAATACGATACGTTCGGAGCCGGTCATGCAAGCACATCGATCTCCGCCGCACTGGGAATTGCAGCGGCTCGTGATTTTGAAAAAAAGGATTTTAAAGTAATTGCCATCGTCGGTGACGGTTCGATGACCGGCGGTATGGTATACGAAGCAATGAACCATGCAGGTATGCTGAATAAGAATTTAATCGTCGTTCTTAACGATAACCAGAGGGGATCGTTATCATCGCTCGAACCAAAAATCTGGTCTTTCCATAATTATTTTACAAAAATTCTGATGCATCCCACTTACAACAAGTTCAAAGCGAATGTGTGGGATTTAACCGGCAAGCTGGATACATTCGGTGATCGATTGCGAACAGCTGCCCAGCGGATGGAAAAAGGAATTAAAGCTGTTTTCACACCCGGCATGCTCTTCGAAGGAATGGGATTTCGGTATTTTGGGCCGATAAACGGCCATAATGTGGTAAAGCTGATCGAGACATTTAAGCATGTAAAAGATTTAAACGGGCCTATTCTCATTCATGCTATTACAAAGAAGGGTAAAGGATATGCACCAGCGGAACAGGAAGTTACGCGCCTGCACGGAGTAACGCCGTTTGATAAAGTTACCGGAATCTCACCGGGGAAAAACTCTGAATCGGTCTCTTTTACGGATGTTTTTGGGAAGGCGTTGGTTGAAATCTGTAAACAAAATTCGAAGGTAGTCGGAATTACAGCAGCGATGCCTGATGGAACCGGGCTGATTTATCTCCATGAAGAAATGCCGGAGCGGTTCTTCGATGTCGGCATCGCCGAAGCGCACGCTGTTACATTTGCAGCAGGTATGGCGACGGAGGGATATATACCGATAGTTGCAATTTATTCAACATTCCTGCAGCGTGCATTTGATCAGGTCGTGCATGATTGTGCAATTCAAAAACTTCATGTCGTATTCGTCATGGACCGCGGTGGATTGGTAGGTGCAGACGGAGCTACCCATCATGGCACACTGGATCTTTCTTATCTTCGCTGTATTCAAGGTATGGTAATCATGGCGCCGAAGGATGAACAGGAGCTTCGCGATATGCTTTTTACCGCCGTCGAATATAAAAACGGACCGATTGCACTTCGCTACCCGCGCGGGAATGCGCTGGGTGTTCCGGTACGGCAGCGATTTCAAAAAGTCGAAATCGGCAAAGCAGAAACTTTGCGCGCGGGAAAAGATATTGCCCTATTGGCTGTCGGCAGTATGGTGCAGAACTCATTATCAGCGGCGGAGTTATTGGATAAAGAAGGTATTAATGCAGAAGTTGTGAACATGAAATTCATCAAACCGTTGGATGAAGAATTACTCCGGTCTCTTGCCCAGCGAATACATGTTTTCATAACTATCGAAGAAAATGTTGTTCATGGCGGTTTCGGTTCCGGAGTATTGGAAGCGTTCAGCCGTTTTGGCGTGACCGATATCTCTGTCAGAATACATGGACTTCCGGATGAATTTATTGAACATGGTTCCCCTGCAGAATTGCACCGGTTGGTAAAATTAGATGCGGCAGGAATTGCAGAAATTGCCAAAGAGAAATTAATATCGGTACGCAGTATTTCTTAGTTTAATTGATTTGATCATTATTCTGGTGTTTGTATGGAGAAAGCTCGAATTGGTATTGTAGGTCTTGGGTCGGTCGCGCAGACTATTCACCTTCCTATCCTGAGCAGATTCTCGGATGTTGAGATTGTTGCTATATGTGATCTTGACCGTGCGAAAGCCCAGTTCGTGGCGGACAAGTTCAAAGTACGCCGTTATTACAATAACTACGAGAAGATGCTTATCATCGAACAATATCTTGACGGTATCTTGATATGCACACCGACATCACTGCACAAGGATATGGCCCTTGCAGCACTTGAAGAAAAGAACAATTTACTGATAGAAAAACCTTTGGCCCGGACACCCGCAGAAGCGGAAGAAATAACTGCAGCTGTAAAAAAGCATCATCAATTATTAATGGTAGGAATGAATAATCGTTTTCGCCCTGATGCGATGATTCTTAAAAGTTTTATTACAGATAAGGCGCTCGGAAAACTTTTCTATTCAAAAGCAGGGTGGTTTAAAAAGCTGAATACAGAAAGTGCATGGCTGACTAAGAAGACGCAATCGGGCGGAGGTGTTTTTTTTGATCTTGGAATCGTGATGCTCGATCTTGCTTTCTGGATGATGGCGTATCCGGAAGTAAAAGAAGTTATGGCGACAAATTATTCTCACAATACAAAGGATGTAGAAGATTCTTCAATTGTATTTCTCAAAATGAAAAACGGTTCCACGCTCACGATTGAAACGAGCTGGTCTTTTGAATCGACATCCGATTTCTTTTACTATGATTGTTTCGGTACGGAAGGAAGCGGATCGCTGAATCCATTTCGCATTATCAAGCGGATGCATGGAAATTTAGTGAATGTAGCGCCGGTATCAACAGAAACTCCGCAGATTCTCTACCGGAAATCGTACGAAAATGAACTGAAGCATTGGATTGGGGCTCTGCGTGGACTGCATACAGTGATCTCTACTGGCGATGAAGCAGTACACAGAATGAAGATTATCGACTGTATTTATAAATCGGCCAAACGCGGGAAAGTAGTAGTTTTAAAATAGCTGCCTTTAACGCATTTAATTTTCTGCTACTAATAAGAAATTCCGATGGGTAAGAAAATTATTCCTAATATTGCCCTTTTATCCGATTTCGGATTAGAAGATCCGTATGCAGCATCGATGAAGGGAGTTATTTTATCAATCAATCCTTCGGTTAATATTATTGATATCACGCATAATATTCAGCCGCACCGAGTCCATCAAGCTGCCTATGTTCTGTGGTCGGCATATAATAATTTCCCGAAAGATACGATATTTGTAAATGTAGTCGATCCCGGTGTCGGCAGCAGACGGCG
>CAZYAM010000033.1:0-2059 GCA_964645575.1 uncultured Ignavibacteriaceae bacterium | reverse complement strand
TAGGCAGCGGAGGCCTGGTAGAGATATCGGCGAAAAAGAATAATGCCGCCCGCCTCCTGAACGCAACTCTTGATTCAAAGTTGAAAGTATATTGGCGATGAATGAACAAACATTCATGCAGCGATGTCTCGGCCTTGCACGAAACGGTCAGGGCAGGGTCAGCCCTAATCCGATGGTAGGATGTGTCATAGTGCAAAACGGAAAAGTGGTCGGAGAAGGATTTCACAGGCAATTTGGCGGGCCGCATGCTGAGATTTTTGCGATTATACACGCAGGCAGGAAGGCACATGATGCAACATTGTTTGTCAATCTGGAACCATGCGTGCACTTCGGGAAAACTCCGCCTTGTGCCGATGCGATTATACAATCCGGTATCTCGAAAGTAGTGATCGCATCGAAAGATCCGAATCCTCTGGTAAACGGTAAAGGAATAAAAAGATTACGTGAAGCCGGAATTGCCGTAAAAATAGGAGTATTGCAGAAAGAAGCGGTACTTTTAAATGAAAAGTTCTTCAAATTTATGAATACGGGCCTGCCGTTTGTCGGTATCAAACTGGCGCAAACACTTGACGGCCGGATTGCCGACACAGCGGGGACTTCAAAATGGATAACATCCGGGCAGGCAAGAAAGGAAGCGCATAGAATAAGAAACGAATATGATGCCGTTATGGTTGGGGCGAAGACGGTTTATAATGACGATCCGGAATTAACTGTGCGGTTAATACAAGGAAGGAATCCCGTTCGTGTTGTTGTCGACGGGCGCATGTCGCTTCCGGTATCTCGGAAAATATTCAATACAAAGAAAAGCCCGACCTGGTTATTGACCTCCACTGCTTCAGCGAAAAGAAATAATAAGAAAGTGCAGAAACTTATTGTTCAGGGAGTCCGCGTTCTTACGGCTTCGGCGTCATGCGAATTGAGTCCGGAATCCATTCTGAGAACTCTCGCTGCCGAGGGGATCTCTTCCGTGCTTTTAGAAGGTGGTGCTTCGCTGGTTGCACCTTTTATAAAGCACTTTTTTACAGATATAATTTATCTTTTTATTGCGCCTAAAATTTTGGGAGGCGGATTAGATGGAATTCTATTTGATAAACCGTATTTCCTTAGCCGGCACATAAAATTAAGAATAACCGATGTAAAGAAAATTCGGGATGATGTGATTCTTGAAGCACACTTTATTCAAAAACGGAAGCTGAGATAATATGTTTACAGGATTAGTAGAAGAAACCGGAATAGTTAAATCCATTAAGCAGAAAGACGGAAGTGTAATATTTACCATAAAAGGCAAAAAGACCGTTAAAACCTTGCGTATAGATCACAGTATTGCTGTGGAAGGTGTTTGTTTGACTGTTATAAAAAGAACCGAGAAGACATTTGATGTGCAGGCAGTGGAAGAAACGCTGAAGAAAACAACACTTGGAAATCTAAGAGCAGGAAGTCCGGTCGATCTGGAGCGCCCGCTGTTGCCTTCAGACCGGCTTGGCGGGCATTTTGTCCTGGGGCATATAGACGGAATGGGGAAGGTTATATCGGTTAAGATGCTTGAGAGCAGTTGGATTTTCTGGATACGCGTTCCCAAAAAATTCTCGCATCATTTAATTCCTGTCGGATCTATTGCCGTGAACGGTGTGAGTTTAACTATGGCGGAAGTGAAAGCGAATTCCTTTGCGGTATCAATTATTCCTCATACGATGGAAGTAACCACATTCCGGCTGCTTAAATCCGGCGATACGGTTAATCTCGAATTTGACGTCCTCGGTAAGTATGTTGAGCGTCTTTTTAAGGAGAGGGGATTGTTAAAGAAAAAATGAAGATTGCTGTATTTTCACAAGTAGCGTATATCCCTTTCAACAAAGGTACATAACTTTTGGTTTTTCAGTGATTTTTGTATAAAAACGGAACTTCCGGCTTTTTGGATTTAGGAAGATTCTATAAAAGATCGTTAGAAAAATAGAGTACTCAAAAACCTGCGTTATTTATTGGAATATTCTCTTAAAAAAGGGAATATCTCAATTATTAGCCATTTCTAATAAATAAAGGCTTGACATCGTTTTTTTTT
>CAZYAM010000032.1:22900-26325 GCA_964645575.1 uncultured Ignavibacteriaceae bacterium | reverse complement strand
CGCTTACGCTTCCCTCAGAGGACTCGGTTCGTATCGCGCTCCGTACTCAGCAAATTATTGCTCACGAAAGCGGTATCACTGAAACGGTTGATCCACTCGCCGGTTCCTACTATGTTGAAGCGATGACTGATCGTATTGAGGCTGAGGCGGAAGAGTATATCCGAAAAATTGAAAAGATCGGAGGGATGATACCGGCCGTTGAGTGCGGATATCCTCAAAGTGAAATTCAAAAAGCGTCCTATCGATCGGCAAAAATGACAGAAAATGGCGAACGTGTCATCGTCGGTGTGAATAAATACCGCATTGAAGAGAATGAGCCGGATAGAGTTTTGAAAAGTGACCATTCAGTACAAGACAAACAAATAGGATTTCTTCGTAAAATTCGTGCCGGACGAAATCAAACAGAATTACATACCATGCTGACAGAATTAAAAAAAGCGGCAGAGGGAACAGACAACTTGATGCCTTTTATATTAAATGCAGTACGAGTGTATGCAAGTGTCGGAGAGATTTGCAATACACTGCGTTCGGTTTTTGGAGAATACCATGAACACAATACTATTTGATTATTAGCAATATTTCCCCGTTGTTTGGACGGCCACAAATCATTTTGTTGAATAAAAATGAAAGCGGGTTAAAAAATGAGCATTTCCCACATTGAGCATATTGGTATTGCTGTCAGGAACTTGAAGGAGGCCGTACAAAAGTACGAATCCATTTTTGGCATATCCTGTTATAAAATTGAAGAAGTTACTGAGCAAAAAGTTCGAACGGCATTTTTTCAAATAGGTCAAACAAAAATTGAATTATTGGAATCCGATGATCCGGAAGGACCGGTCAATAAGTTTATTAAAAGAAAAGGAGAAGGTGTTCATCATATAGCTGTTGCAGTGGAAAACCTTGCGGACACGCTCAAGGAAATTGAAAAAAAGGGCTTTCAAGTTATCGATAGAAAACCGCATCGAGGAGCAGAGGATTTGAATATCGCTTTTCTTCATCCAAAATCTACTGGCGGTGTATTATTGGAATTATGTGAAAAGCCGGCATTGAAAAAATAATATACATATGCTTTACTTTGTTGACTTTATTCAAAAAAAAATGTAATCTGATATCAGAATGAATAACGAGTTACAATATTTTCGCAAGCGACAGGCTTGGTGGTGGCGATGGATAAAGTCCACGTTTCCACTGAGGTAGCTCATTAACACTGATTACCCAAATAAAGGTGGAAACGCAGACGTGAGCGTTCCTGCCTTTTTTCGTCTCATGCCGATTTGAGATAATTGTGGGAACCTCCGTTCAAAAGTTTGGTTCACTCAAATAACTCTAATAAATATTCAAATGGAGGTCATTATGCCGCGTAGATTTATGCTCGAAGAGCAGGAAATTCCAACACACTATTATAACATCCTTGCCGATTTGCCGACGCCGCTGGAACCGCCGCTTCATCCCGGGACGAAACAGCCAATTAATCCGCAAGATTTAGCGCCTATCTTTCCAATGGAATTGATCAAACAGGAAGTAAGCTCCGAACGAATGATCGAAATTCCTGATGAGATTCGAAAAGCATATGCAACTTATCGTCCATCGCCCGTCATTCGCGCGCTTGATCTTGAGCGCGCCTTGGATACGCCAGCACAGATTTATTATAAGTATGAAGGTGTAAGTCCTGCCGGCAGTCATAAACTCAACACGGCTATTGCACAGGCATATTACAATAAACAGGCGGGTATCAAACGAATTGCTACGGAAACCGGAGCAGGACAGTGGGGAAGTGCATTAGCGCTTGCCTGTAAAATGTTCGATTTACAATGCAAAGTTTATATGGTAAAAGTGAGTTATGAACAAAAACCTTATCGCCGTTCAATGATTCATACATGGGGAGGTGAAGTGGTTCCGAGCCCGAGCACCGATACAAAAGCGGGCAGAGATGCGCTTGCAAAGAATCCAAACTCAACTGGGAGCTTAGGGCTTGCTATTAGTGAAGCCGTAGAAGATGCAGCAGGACGTGAAGACACCAATTATTCTCTCGGCAGCGTGTTAAACCATGTCATCCTGCATCAAACCGTAGTTGGACAGGAAGCAAAGAAGCAGATGGAAAAGGCAGGTGTGTATCCGGACATCATTATCGGTTGTGTCGGCGGCGGATCAAACTTTGGCGGTATTGTAGCACCGTTTATTAAAGATAAATTTGGAGGGAAAAAATTTCGTGCGATTGCGGTTGAACCGACGACATGCCCTTCGATTACCAAAGGCGACTATAAGTATGATTTTGGCGATGTAGCAGGAATGACGCCGTTACTAATGATGTACACTCTCGGCAGTAGTTTTATGCCGCCTGCCATCCATGCCGGTGGATTACGGTACCATGGTATGGCTCCTATTATCAGTAAATTGTGTAAAGAAGAATATATCGAAGCTCAATCTTATGGACAGGTGGAAGTATTTGATGCGGCAGTTTTATTTGCGCGCACGGAAGGCATTATTCCCGCACCGGAATCAGCGCATGCGATTAAATCTGCCGTTGAAGAAGCCAAGAAAGCAAAAGTTGAAGGAACCAAGAAAGTTATTCTCTTCAACCTGAGCGGCCATGGTCATTTTGATATGAGTGCATACGACGCGTACTTTTCCGGAAAACTTGGAAACTGCAACGGAAAGTAAAGCTGTTTCGTAAATAACCTTCCGAAGGTTTCTTAAGCTCAAGCATAGAGAACCTTCGGAAGGTTTTCTTTTTCGACCAAAAATATTTTTTCTCAGTATCTTTCTTTATAGAATAATTGTATTTTTTAAAGAGGTACTATATGAACTCATCTCTGCGATACTATTTAAGATTTTTTTGTGTGAACTTATGGATAGGTTTGATTTCTACTATTCTTTTCGCACAGCCGAAAACTATAACCATCCTTTATACAAACGACATTCATGCCAGTTTTCTCCCTCACGAAGTATTCTGGGTAAAGGAAAAACCAAAGCCCTTGATTGGCGGATTTAATGAACTCTCCTTTGCTGTGGACAGCATCCGGCGTGTTAAACCTGTAACGTTAATGCTTGATGCGGGCGATGTAATGACGGGAAATCCGATAACGGAATATTCCTACGCAGGTGCAAAGGGCGGCAATCTGTTTGCTATGATGAATTACATAGGATATGATGCATGGACTCCAGGCAATCACGAATTTGATTTTTCACCCGAAAATCTTCGTAAGTTGGCAAGCATTGCAAATTTCCCGGCGGTTTCGGCGAATATTCTTGATACGCTTGATAATTTTCCGGTAAATAATAAAGAATATGTCGTGATCGAAAAAAACGGCTTAAAAGTCGGTGTTATTGGAGTGATGTCGAGCGAATTCTATAGTCTCGTTGGCAAGAGCAGCAGCAAAGGTATCAAAATTTTACCGCCTGTCGAAACAGTGAAGAGACTTGCA
>CAZYAM010000032.1:0-22800 GCA_964645575.1 uncultured Ignavibacteriaceae bacterium | reverse complement strand
CGATCATCAGATCGGATTAAAAAGCGTCATGTAGCATCCGATCATCAGATCGAATTAAAAAGCGCCATGTAGCATCCGATCATCAGATCGAATCGTAAAAAAAATCGTAATCAAGATATCGGAATCCGGTCGGTGACCGGATTCTACGGAGATTAAGATGGAGCGATTTTCAAGAAAACCCCCACGGTGGAAGAAGGACAATTCATTGTACTTCCTTACGTTATGTACTTATAAACGTAAAAAATACCTCCATAAAGATAGTGTTCCTGATTTTTTGATTGAAGAGCTATTCTTCTATTCGAAGAAACTTCGTGAAATGATATCTTATACGATAATGCCGGATCATATTCACATTTTAATAGAAACTGAAACAATTCAGGATATGTCTGATTTTTTACGGGATTTTAAAAAGTATACATCTGCGGGGATAAAAAGGTTAATCGGAGTACAAGATGTCCATATCTGGCAGCGAGGAACTATGGATCATTGTATTCGCCAGTCGATGCAAAATGAAGATTTTGAGAATCACCTTCTTTATATTTATTATAATTCATGGAAGCATCTAGGTATTAAACCGAATAATTTTCCATATCATAATTTTAATGAAATTATTAAAAAGGGATGGATCGAAAGTGATTTCTTCGATTATGATGCTCCCGATGAATTTGAAAAATATGAGTAGAAATCCTATCTGACGGTTTATTCGCTGCAAGAGGAAAGCAGGTGATCATCAGATCGGATTGAATCATAAAGAAACAAAACATGAATCCGGTCGGTGACCGGATTCTACTTTTTACAACATAAAATGATAATCGACCGCGAAACGAATCAAGAAGCCGGACAGGTCTAGTGAGAAATCAGGCCAGGTTTGATCGTCTACAGTTACTGTTTTCACTTTGCCGAAGAGATATCCTGCTCCGGCCATAATAGACCAATTATCTATTAAATAATACTGTGCACCGATTGTCAAACGATAAGCGTTGGTTTTACCGGTTCGGTCAAAACTCCGGCCGGAATAATAGTAATTCTCTAATGCCTCCGTTGCTTTTATCGATCCGATGTCCAGACTCGCAAAAAGGTAAAATTCCGGAATTGATTCGAGGGGCGTGCTCGCTTTGATAGTCCCGTAAAAGAATGTACTGTTTACTTGATCGCCGGCAGTTTCGTTAGCCGCAACTTTTGTTGTAAAGAAAAACTCTAACCCGACACCGATTTGAAAAAACTCGTTTATAACCCAGCCGCCTTCTGCGCCGAATACTATACAACTTGAAGATGGGTGTGTCCCATCGGGCATATGAAGCTGACTTTTCCAATCGGAAAGAGAAGAAAAAAGTCCGCTTGTGTTGAACTGAAGATACAGACTGTTCTTTGAGTTTCCTTCTTGTTTATTCTGCGAGAGCTCGGTGGTATCTGTAATTCTGCCGTCAGAATGTGATATAATGACAGAAATCTCTTTCACATCGCGATTTTCAGCGAATACGATTTTCGCAGAAAAAAGAAAAATAAAAAAAACGAGAAATCTGTTTATCGCAGCAACTCTATCGTCGAACAATTAGGATAGAATCTCCTTTGCTTTTGCCAGGACATTCTCTACCGTGAATCCGAAATGCTTGAAAATTTCACTTACAGGGGCTGAAGTACCGAATGAATTCATACCGATAATTATTCCGCTGTCTCCGATATATTTTTCCCAGCCCATAGTAATAAGAGCTTCAACGGCAATGCGTCTTTTTATATTCGGCGGAAGAATAAAGTTGCGGTATTCTTTTGATTGCCGTTCGAATAATTCCCATGACGGCATACTGACTACGCGCACGTTTTTGCCTTCCTGAACCAATTTATCATAAGCGCCGAGCGCGAGCTGGACTTCAGAACCTGAACCGATAAGAATGAGATCCGGTGTAGAAGAATTCTCGATAAGTATATATGCGCCTTTAATAAGATTCTCAGCGGAAGAATATTTCACTCTGTCGAGAGTCGGCAGCTTTTGCCGGGTTAATAATAACGCAACCGGGCCGTTTTTATATTCAACGGCAAATTTCCATGCAGCAACCGTTTCGTTTGCATCGGCCGGACGAATAGAAATCATATTTGGGATGCAGCGAAGTGCCGCAAGCTGTTCAACCGGTTCGTGTGTCGGGCCGTCTTCTCCAACGCCAATGCTGTCGTGTGTGAAAACATAGATCGGCCGTATTCCCATAAGACATGCCAGGCGAATAGCGGGACGCATATAATCCGAGAATACAAAGAATGTTCCGCCATAAGGGATTATACCGTCTGTGATTGCCATTCCGTTCATGATTGCGCCCATTGCATGTTCACGTACACCGTACCGCATGTAACGCCCGCCATAGTTTTTCGCCTGGAATTCACCCATACTTTTAACATAGGTGTTATTGGACGGAGCGAGATCAGCGGAACCGCCGATCATGGAAGGGAGATGCGGGGCGATTGCGTTCAGTACTTTTCCCGAAGCACCGCGAGTTGCCATTGCATCTGTGAATTTCGGCAGTGCTTTCTTCCATTCTTCACCGAAATTACCGTTTCGTATGTTTTCGAGTTCTGCTGCTAATTCCGGATACTTCTTTTTATATTCTGTGAATTTAGCATTCCACTTTTCTTCTTTTTTCCGGCCGACTATCACCGATTTACGGAACTGTTTTAACGCTTTTTCCGGAATATAAAATTGTTTTTCAGGATCCCAGCCGTACGCTCTTTTTGTCAGCTTCACTTCTTCTTCACCGAGAGGTGAACCATGTACTTCTGATGTATCCTGTTTATTTGGACTGCCGTAACCGATGTGAGTTCTTACCATAATAATGGAAGGTCGTCCGGTTTCTTTTTTTGTGCGTTTAATTGCAGCATCGATTGCTTTGATATCGTTGCCATCTTTTACTTTTAATACCTGCCAGCCGTACGATTCGAATCTTTTTGCACGGTCTTCAGTAAATGCCAATTCAGTAGGTCCGTCAATACTAATATGATTGTCATCATAAATATAGACCAGATTGCCTAACTTCAGATGTCCGGCGAGCGATGCTGCTTCTGAAGTAATACCTTCCATCAAATCACCATCGCCTAATGTGGTGTAAATAGTATAATCGACAACTTTCAATCCCGGCCTATTGTAACGTGCAGCAAGATATTTCTGTGCAATAGCCATTCCTATACCATTTGAAAATCCCTGTCCGAGCGGACCTGTGGTAACTTCGACACCGTCGGTGTGTCCGAATTCCGGATGACCCGGTGTTTTGCTTCCGAGTTGCCGAAATTTCATTAACTCTTCAAGCGGAAGATTGTATCCTGTAAGATGGAGAAGACTATAAAGAAGCATGGAACCATGCCCGCCTGAAAGAACGAAACGGTCGCGGTTTTGCCAGTGCATATTTTCCGGATTGTGGTTTAAATGCTTTGTCCATAAGACATATGCTGCCGGGGCAAGACCCATCGGCATGCCGGGATGGCCTGATTTTGCTTTTTGGACGCCGTCGATAGAAAGTGTACGAATCGTATTAATACATAGTTGATCCAATGAAGAAGCCATTTTGTTCTCTCCGAAGATTCTCTTTTATGAAATGTTTACTAAACAAATATAAGATAGTGAAGCTTTGTAAAAATTCAAAGTTACACTTTTAATACAATAGCCGTTTTTGTAACGAAATCGAAACTAAACCTCATATTACTCAAATTTATAGAAACAGCTTTTGGAAAAAAGATAATTATAGATTGGCAGGAAGAATTGAATTCGGTAATATGCAGCAATCGATACATCGATAAGAATTATAACACACATCTAAAAAGACTCGGAGATTGTCCGTGGTCTTTTACATTCCATATATAATTGGATGTCATCTCTTCCTTATTTTATTAGAAGCATTTTCTTTGTTTGAGAATTATTCCCTATAGAAAGACGAACGGAATAAATGCCGCTGGGAATTCCTTCTGCGTTCCATGTTTTTGTATACACACCGCTGGTTTTTTCTTCGTTTATCAAAGTTGCTATTTCTCTTCCCAGTACATCGTACACACTCACCTTAACAAAACTCGAGGCCGACAATCGGTAACTTATTTTTGTTGCAGGATTGAACGGATTTGGATAATTTTGATACAATGTCGTTTGAGTTGGAAATATGTTATCGTTTGATTGCACTGAAGTCTGAGGATCGGTGCCGTGGACATAACGATAACCTGCCGGGATAACAGTCGGATCATTTGTAACCGGATTCGTCGGATCAACTGGCGGCCAGGTGAGTGAACCAAACCAACTCGGTTTAGAAGCAAGGCAATAGCTTCCCGGAATGGATAGAGGCGTCGCCGTCCAACTCTGTCCGGACTTTGAATTCCAATTCCCTTCAAGGATCGTTGTTCCATAGGTGGTGCCGCTCGGATCGACATAAAGATCTCTGGGGCCGCCATCACTATTCGAAATCGGTGTCGGAGGATATGTTCCCGAAAAATTCTCATTTCCCATATCAGGAAATCCGAACCGGTAAATGGTGCTACCCGACCATCCGCTGGTCGTGACAAATTCATTCGTCGCGGGGTTCCCCACTTCCCCGAGTACATTTCCGATTAATGAACAATAGAGATTGCGTCTATCAATCTGAATCGCGGTACAGTAGACCGCATATTCCCATCGATTCCGTCCTGTGACTATATTTCTAAGCAGGACGGTGTGCGAACCACTGCCATGGTAGCTATCCATCCCGAATTTACCCATGTAATTTCCCTCGACCAAATTGTATTGTGAATGCGAACTATGATTGGTGCCGATGTCAATAGTCATCATCCAATGATTTGTTGACGTCGGCGGATCGGTATAATACGAATCTACCGCGTAATTGTAAGCGATCACATTCCAAAAGCCTCCGGAATAATAAACGTTCGCCCCCATGTCTCCGATGCTGATCATAGGATACCCAGCCGCCATGCAGATGTTATCGACGACAGAGCTCCAGTTCACGTCATTGGCAAGATCAATCCCTTCGGAGTTTGGTCCTCCGTTGCTTTGATCATGTAAATAGTTTTTTCGGATTTCCATATGTCCTGCCCACCCCACCACGATCGTCTTGGAAGGCATGTCGGAAAACTCACAACCATAGATCCAAGCATTCCAGACACTGGATATGTTGATAAAAGATCCCGGGTTTGTACCCGTTCCGAGAAACTTGATGTTTTCCACACCGACATTTTGAGTGAGGTCCGGATACCGCGACAACTGAGGAGATCGGGTGTAGTCAACAGGTAAGGCCGGTCTGAATGTTACGCTGGTGGCGGTTTTTGATTCAACCATATGCATTGACCCACGAAACCTGCCGACATTCCCGTTCTTGGTCCACACCAAGGAAGGATCATCCTCTTCGTCAATCATAATCATCTTTCCGACGACCACGGAGGAAGCATCCGTAACGTTGACTGTGCTGCTGCCTCGTGTCGCACCGCCTATCACAACCATTGAATAACTCGCCTGTACTTTGGGAGGAGGCCAAGGTCCAAGTCCTCCGACCAAGATCGCATTACCGGTTGTGACCTGAAAAACAGTGGCGGGACCTGCCTCTCGCAGCACGATCGATTTTTGTATCCGAAGCCGCCCATCGATAAGGTATATTCCCGCGGGTATATAAACCACTTGGCCGCTGGGGCACGCGTCGATCGCGCTTTGGATTGTGCAGTTACCGCACTGATGGATCCGGTATTATCAGCGCTGTATTGCGCTTGTGTGATATCGGTATAAATGGTTTGGAGATTTGGAATGCCCCCCTCCACACCCGCACTCTCCCATGTTCCTGGCAGCGGAAGGTGGTCAGCAGGAATGATTTCCTGCCCTGCCGCCTGCGCGGCGCCAGCTGTCAGCAGAAATATTATTGTCATCGTCATTCGCCGTTTCATGATTTATCTCCTGTTCAATAAAGATTCTCTTGTGAGAGATGAATTGTAAAAATATATGATAGTAAAGTCTTAATAGAAATTCAAAACCGAGAGAATATTCTGAAAAATACTTACTGTGGTTCCTCCGGAATGTAATCTTCACTGAACCGATGAGGGAAAACGGTTTTGTGGACCGGATGTGTAATGGTAAGGACAGGAGTGATTGAACGTCTCACTACTTCTTCTGTCACATTGCCGATCTGTACACGCCGCATGCCGCGTGCACCGTGAGTACCCATAATAATCAAGTCTGCCTGATACTCCTCTGCAAGGCGAACGATTGAATTTTCGGGTTCAACGTCTCGTCCAACAATGCGTTCTACCTGTATTTCGCCGGAGTGTTCATGGTATAGGTTCAGGTCCGGAAAGTTCTGTATTAGCAGTTCCGGATGTTGTACCGTCAAGCCGACAATATGAAGAAAAATAATTTTTGCCTTATACCGGCGGGCGATAGAGACAGCATAGGGAATAGCATAATTCGCATATTCGGAAAAATCTGTCGGGCAGAGGATTGTACGGATTTTCCATTGCGGCTCATGCTCGCTTGGACGGACTGAGATAACCGGTGCACGACAGAGACGAACAACCCGCTCAACCGTGCGCCCCAGTAAATGAGGCGAGGCGTGCCCTAATCCTTCAGTAGCTATAACTACAGCGGCGAATCTGTTGGCCTCCGCTTCCTGGATGATTTCGTGATATGCAGTTCCAAAATGAATGTGCGTACTTATTGCTTGCGGATCAAGGTTGGCACGTTCCGTAAGTTCTACGAACTTACTCTGTGCAAATGCAGTTATTGTATCACGGTATTCCTTTTTATGTTTTTCATCAAACGTAAAGAAACCCAACGGATCTTTTTCGTTCTCATCGACATATAATAATTTTATATGTCCTTGTTCGTTTTTTGCTAGAAATCCTGCAAATCGGATCGTCTGCAGCGATGCATCGGAAAAATCTGTGGGGCATAAAATACGGTTGAATGTATACATGTCGTAGAAGCAGAAATTATTGTCTGTCTAAGAGTGAGATTTTTTTTGCGAAGAAGCAAGCAGAAGTAAAATATTATGAGAACTGAGAGTTCATATGATAAATAATAATTCGAAAGTGTTCCGATATTATGGCGTTGAATTATTGCCGTGGAACTCAATTAATATAGCGATATACATTTTTTTATGTGCCGGTTTATAAAAGGCCTGTGAGTACTTTAAACAGCAATTGGTAACGTGATACAAAATCGTGTTCCTTTCCCTTCTTCGCTTTCTACGTGAATACTGCCGTTGTGCTGCTGTATAATTTGCTGTGTTATGGCAAGTCCAAGGCCGGTTCCGCTCGGTTTTGTGGTGTAATAAAGATCGAATATTTTTTGAAGCTGATTTTTTAAAATGCCATGTCCGGAATCGATGATATCGATTTGAAGCGCAGAATCTGTCCGAGAACACTGCATTTGGATTCTACCCTCTTTAGGCGTTGCCTCTAGTGCGTTTTGGAGGATATTTAGGAGAGCTTGTGTCATTTGTTCTTGATCGATATCGAGTATTCCTTTACAATTTAATTCTAAAGAAAATTCAATACCATTTGCTTTCGCACTGCTTTTAAATAATACCGCTGTCTGTGAAAGGAAATCAGATATCGAAGTTGGCTGTATTTTCAATTTTGGCGGACGAGCAAAGCGAAGGAACTGTTGAATAATATTATTTACTCGACGAGCTTCATTTATAAGTACTGATGTGATTACAGTATATTCTTTAATGCCGCGAGCCGGCTTGAATTCCTTTTCATAACGCTGTGCGATCATACTGATAGCGTTCAATGGATTCCGGATTTCGTGAGCGACACCGGCTGCAAGTTCGCCCATGGCGCTCAATTTCTCCCGGCGCTCAATTTCCTGCTGAAGCCGTTTTGTTTCTGTTAAGTCGCGGATAACAGCCGTCATGGTAATATCTGATCGTGTTATCGCAACAGAAACAAAACGTTCGCTTTTATCATGACAGGTTATACTTATCTCTTTGTTCGAAACATCAGAGAAAAAAAAGTCCCTAAGAAAACTAAGTCTTTCTTCTGCAATGTCTGAGAATGGTTTATCGAGTATATGTGAAGCGTTAATACCGAATAACTTCTCTGCTTGTTTGTTAAAGATAGAAATTTTATTATCTGCGTCCAGGGTGATGACAGCGTCCTGCATATTTTCCAAAATACTTCCTGTGAATGATTTAATCTGGCTGTACTTTTGTGAAACGGTCTGATAGTGCTGATTCGATACAATAGCAGAAAATATCAATACACCTACGGCAATTAGAACAGCAGACATGATAATTATTCTACGTGTCATTCGTTCTTCCGTTGAATGGATTTGATTCATCGAAAGACCGATGCGCAATACACCGATTGTTGAACCATCAATAGAAAGCCGGCGAATCACTTCATAGGTATCATGACCATTAAAAAGGAATTGTCTTGTGATAATAGAATCTCGCTGAAGAGCCGCAATAAGAATCGTATCTTGCTCTATACTGGAAATCTCCTGAACCTGTTTTGTGGCAGCAAGAATTCCATCAAGGTCTTGAATAACAACATAATCGATACCAGTGTTATCGCCAAGATCATTGATAAGTTTCCCGATCCCTATCTGTTTTTTAAATTCAACAAATTGCGCCGCATCGATGTTTAATACGATGGCACCACCGGCAGGATGAGTTCGTCTAATTGCCACGGCAAAACGCTGGCCGTCTTCAAAGAGTGCCTGCTTATATCCGATAATGAGCTGATCGATTTCTCCGGTGAAGAGAGGATTAAGCGTTTCACGCAGAGTATTCCTTTCTCTGATGGCCGCATGATCGGCATATTGTCTATGACTGCTGAGAATTCGATTACCGGAGCGATTAATGACGTGGATACGAAAAATTCCGTTTGCTTCACATATTTGACGGAGCTTACTTTGTGTCAGTGATCCGGCGCTGTCCATCTGTGCAGCATAATACGCGTTGTTGAAGAGTCGATCCGTCAATTGGAGTTCGATTTGTTCTGTTGAAAGGACAACATTAGCACTGCTGCGTTCAATGGTCTCGGCGAGTGAAAGCGAGTTTTCACGTAGAACTTGGAACAGTTCATTACGGCTTTGGTGCAGTTCGAAAAATGCAGAAATAAACATCAGTAATGCCACTGCTATTGTAATAGCAATGATATATCGAGGCTGGACGTGTGATAAGTATTTCATTAACAAGAGTCCTCTCGCATATTCATAAGATGCTCATCGTTATCGAAAGATACAATAGAAAAGCTCTGCAAAAAAGGAAGGCTTTCGTATACTCCAAACTATAAAGACTTATTTCTACGGATTGAACGGCAACGATAATCCGACAGTAATTGCATTATTCCTATAGTCGTAAAAGGGATCATTGGAGGAATTGATAATGTAATCATACGTAGCTATGAGTGACCAGTCCCAAGATGTAAAGTCCTTTTTAAGCTGAGCCGAAAATACTGTTCGGGTATCGTTTCGCTTATCGGAGATAAGGATTCCGGACAAGTCTAACGCTGGAAGCGTGGAATAGAGCCTCTTCTGCCTGCTTATTGTCAACCGTGCACGGGAATCGAAAGGAAGAATCTGGGTCAGCATCGCACTCAACAAGAGGCCTTCGTATCCATAATGATCATCGAAAATAACATCATCTGGAATTGATCCGTAATTGGACGAGAGATAACGTGATTCTTTGCGGAAATTCCATTGGTATTGCCCGGTGAACGAGATGCCTGTTCTCTCAAAAATGGACTGGCCTATTCGTACCATACAAACAAGCTGGGTAACAGTAGGTGATGATGTCTGAGTGGAGGTGCCGGTCGTTTGACCGGATTGATGCTGTCCGTATCCCATTCCGCCGGTTGATGTTGTAGAAGTGTCCGTGTATGTTTGACTTGCATAGAGTTTTATACCAAAATCGGAACGGAGAATAACCGATGTCTTTGATTTAAAAGATGTCGAGAATTGTCCGCTGAGGTTGTGCTCTGTATAACTAAAGTCCGGGAGATTCTTGAAACGAATGACTTGAAGTGAATAATTCCCTTCACTTGCTGTGATATCGCTGAAATCATGCTGTAAACCGACCGTGCCAAAATAAATCTGATGAT
This sequence comes from uncultured Ignavibacteriaceae bacterium, assembly GCA_964645575.1. Lineage (GTDB taxonomy): Bacteria > Bacteroidota > Ignavibacteria > UBA10030 > UBA10030 > Fen-1298. The sequence continues at coordinate 12,750 of CAZYAM010000032.1, read as the reverse complement.
CATAGATTTTAAAATTTCCCCTGCCTACGCGTGCTGAAAAACCGGCATTAAGATCGAGCACCGTTGCATCTTCTTCTCCTAATGCTCGAATATACTGATACAATATCCGGTGTGATAAGTATGATCGTTCTATGATACTGGAATAATAATTCATCATACCTGTATACGAGAAATCTGTTTCATATTTCTCAGAACTCCAGGAGTATTCAAGATCGAGAGAACCAGAAGCAATGCGGTCTGTAATCTGCAAATAATTATTATCAATGTTGTCATCGTGCATCATGTTGAAGTCGGTTTTCACAGAGAATTGCGCCCGTGCCTCATGCATCCATAATGCAAGAAGAAGCATAGCTGTTAATGTTTTCATTATTTTCCTCCACGGTATTGATTTCCCGTGCCTGAACCCGTTGGTTGGACAGTGCCGGCTGTACCTGATTTACTACCTTGGAGATTTTGATTTTTCCCTCTTTGTTTTTCCCCTCTATGCTTTCCTCTCTTGAATCCTAATCCCTGTTCTCGTTGATCACAAATACCATCACCGTCACGATCAATAAACTTATCCGTTTTTTTTTGCCGTTCTTTCTTTTGAAATTGATTTACAGCTGAAGTATCCTGTGATTGACTAAAAGCAGGATCTGATATTAGTATAGCAAGTGTCGCAACAAAAATAATTGATTTCATAAGATCACCTTTGTTAATTAAGCAGCTCCATCAGTAAACAATGATACAAGAAGAAAAACTGCCGGCAGAATCTTTATTTTTTTCCTCTTTGGTGCTGGTTTCCTTCACCTGTTGGCTGGATAGGGCCTGTATTACCAGATTTGCCGCTTTCCATACTTTGGTTTTTTCCTCGTTGCTTTTCGTTTCCATGTTTTCCTCTTTTAAATCCTAATCCCTGTTCCCGTTGGTCACAAATGCCGTCACCGTCACGATCAATAAACTTATCTGTTTTCTTTTGCTGTTCTTTCTTTTGATCTTGTTTTACAGCCGAAGTATCCTGTGTTTGACTAAAGGCAGAGCCTGAGAATAGTATAGTAAGAGTTGCTACAAAAATAATTAATTTCATAAGATCACCTTAAAGAGAGACGGAGATTTAATCTCCGTCTCTTGGTCTTGTTTAATCCTGCCGGATAATGGCTAGATTGTTATTAACGTCCCTTGCGTGAACCTTTTGGTCCTGTTCCATCGCATGTTCCTGTTCCGGTACCTTTACCTGCGCCAAATCCGGTTCCGTTTTTTGGTCCAACGCCTTTATTGCCTGTTCCGTTGCCCGGTCCATTTTTGTTGCCCTTCTTGGCTTTCTTTTGAGTTTTTGTCGCATTGTTATCACATACGCCGTCACCGTCTTTATCTACAAAATTTACGCCGCGTTGAATCTTGTTTTTTGCCTGTTCCTTAACGGCTTCTTTATTCTGCACTTGCGCCTTTATGACTCCTTCATTCTGTACCTGTTCTTTTACAGCCTCTTTGTTTTGCACTTGCTCTTTCGTTTGTACCTTGTTTGCTGTCTGTGCAAATCCAATTACTGATATAACAGCAAGAGCGATTGCGGTGTTGATAATGCGTTTCATATTGATCTCCTTGTTTTATTGTTTATTTGTTCATCGAACTTTATTTGTTGCATACAGTTCAATTGGCGTGCCAGAATGAAGAGGGAGAAATTGAGATGAAAACAACAAATGAAGATAAAAGAATACCAGAAGATCGGCAGAGATGTCGAGTGTGTTCGACAGAATTGTCGAATTATTTCACTCCCCACTTTTTTAGCCGATATCGGAGGTTACGTTCTGATATACCAAGCTGTTTGGCTGCTTTCGACTGATTGTTGTTATTAGTACGTAATGCTTCAAAGATTTGATCTTTTTCTAATTGATCGACTTGCTCGGGAAGTGTTCGAATGATGTTCTTCGAAGAGAGGGTGTTTTCATCCGGTGGTTTTTTTAGAATGAGGGGAAGTTCGTTCGTTGTTATTATTTCGTGCCTTGAGAGGATGACGGCTCGCTGAATAATGTTCTGCAGTTCGCGCACATTTCCCGGATAATCATATCTTGTGAGTAATTCCCACGCTTCCTTAGAGAAGGAGAACTTCTTTTTTTTGTTTTCTTTCGCATAGACATTCAGAAAATGCTCGAGGAGTGACTGAATATCCTGCCGGCGATTTCTGAGCGGCGGGATCTCTAGCGTAATTACATTGAGACGGTAGAATAGATCCTCGCGGAAACCCCCATTCATTATTGATTCTTCTAAATTTTTATTTGTTGCGGCAATGATGCGTACGTCAACTTCAAGAGTCTGCGATCCGCCTACACGTTCGAATTTTTGTTCCTGTAGAACACGAAGCAGCTTAACCTGTGTGGCAAGAGGAATATCTCCGATTTCATCGAGAAAAATGGTGCCGCCATGTGCCAGTTCAAAACGTCCACGGTGCTGCTTCTCCGCTCCCGTAAAAGCGCCTTTCTCGTGTCCAAAAAGCTCGCTTTCCAATAGATTTTCGTTCAATGCGGCACAATTCACAATAATAAATGGTTCTTCTTTTCTGAGACTCCTAAAATGAATTGCATGAGCGATGAGCTCTTTCCCTGTTCCGCTTTCTCCTCGGATCAGAATAGATGCTTTGCTTTCTGCAACTCGTACAGCTGTATTCAGAACAGCTTCCATTTCAGGTGATTGAGAAACAATGCCCTCGAATGTATATCTTTCAGCGAGTTGTTCTTTTAACAACCGGTTCTCGGAAAGAAGCTGTGTACGTTCCTGAATTCGCTGAATAAGCAGGTCAAGCTCATCCAGATCGATCGGTTTGTTAAGATAATCATATGCACCCTCCCGCATCGCATCGACAGCTCCTTCTATGGTTCCAAATGCCGTCATAAGAACAACAACAACCTCAGGTGTACGAACCTTGACTTCTTTTAAGAGGTCAAGTCCGGTTTTATCGGGCATTTTAAGATCGGTAAGGAGAATATCAATACTGTTTTTTGTCAGTAACGATAATGCTTCGGCTGCTGAGCAAGCCTGGATTATTCGGTGTTGTTTTTTCTTGAGGTACCCGGCTAGTATTTCCCGCTGTGATGCTTCATCATCAACAATGAGAATAGTGGAAGTGCTCATAGAATAATTTAGGCATTTAAACAAAGTGCAATATCTACCAGCAAAAATAGTATATGTTTAAGTGTCATGCAAACAGCGCATTTTAATGAACCGCAGACTTCGAAATATCTACACGACGAGCTTTTCCGCCGGCTCTATCTTATACGAATGCGAGATTTTTGCACTTGCAGCTAATTGCACAGAGATCGAACAGTACTTCGTTTTTGATAGTTCTATTGCGTGTTCTACGTCGTTCGCTTTAATGCTGTCTCCATAGAAAATATATTCGATATGAATTTCTGTAAATATCTTTGGATGCTCTTCCCGTTCGATTCCTCTGACATTGCATTCGTACGCAATGACAGGAGATCGTTTCTTTTTTAGTATTTGAATAACATCCATCGATGTGCATCCGGCAAGTGCGATAAGCATAAGTTCCTTTGGAGTTGAGCCGGCTTCGTTGCCCCCGGCTTCTTTTTTTGTATCAAGTATGACCCAATGATTGGAATTTGCTTTAGCGGCAAGCGTATTGCCTTTTATTTGTCTAAGATGAATTTCTTTCGTCATAACCGGATTATTCCTTTATGATTAACACTTTCTTGTCCTATAGTATTATCTTTTATTTTTATAACTTTTTAATCGCATTTCACATCTTATTGCTGCCCATAACTTTTTATGCGACTTTATGTCAGGATGTAAATCGAAAAAATATCTGTAAAGATATATAACCTTTTTAAGACTGTCTAAATAGTATGAACAATTTTGACAATTTTCCAGATGATTTTTGATTTGCCGGTAAGCTGTGAGATTCAACTTAGAGTCAAGTTCTGTCTGTATGTATCTGAGTACTTTGGAACAAGGCAGGATTGGTGTCCTTTTTTGGATTGTCATATCAAATTATCTTTCTGATACTTTTCCAAAAAGTGATAAATCACTCTTTAATAAATTGGATGCAGGGGGCTGAAAAAGGATTCAAAGTAAGGGAGAACGGTTTATACAATAGAATAAGTCAATATCTCGGAGAAAAGTCGACAAATCGAGCCTACATAAAGAATCCACCAGTAAAATTATCGTTAATTATATAAGTGGATCATCGTCGTCGATGTGAAGATCGGCATCAATTTCTTCGAGCGGAGTAATAGGAATCCCATCAGGCGAAATTAATGGTTTGCTATCCGGTTTTTCCTGTTTTTTCTCTAAATGCTTCTGTCTTTTTACCTCTTGTTTTTTCTGACGGGCAACCTCTTTCTTTCGCTTTTCAAATTTGTACGACGCTGAATTCTTTCCCATAATTAATTCCTCTCTAGATATATCACATCACTACCTACTCAAAAATCATACTGCATTTTATATAACGTAATTATCTTTTTCTGGAAGTCAAAATATTTTTTTAAAAACCATTAAAATTCCTAATCGTATGCTATAATAAAAAAGGCATCACTATCTTTATGGGATGCCTTTTTCGACTTGTATAACCAGGGGAAAACAGTATAAAATACTTTATGTTCCGGCTGAATAATCAATAATATATGCCGCTTGTTCTTTTGTGAGCATATCGATTTTATAACCCATCGTTGTGAGTTTCACACCGGCGATTTCCTGATCCTGCTTTGTCGGAATATCATGTACCTTGTTTTCCAATCGCTTCCCCTTCTTATAAAGTTTCACCAGCCGGAGCTGCGACATAAACTGGTTGGCAAACGACATATCCATTACTTCTGAGGGATGTCCTTCAGCAGCGGCAAGATTGACCAATCGTCCTTTGGCAAGCAGAAAGATACGTTTACCGTTCTTCAATGTGTATTCTTCATTGTTCTTTCGGATTTCACGTGAGCCTTTAGAAAGCTTCTTGAGGTCAGGGATATTAATCTCGCAGTCATAATGTCCGGTGTTGCAGATGATCGCCCCGTCTTTCATGGCACCGAAATGTCTTTTCACGATGACGTCTTTTACGCCTGTTGCCGTGATGAAGATATCGCCAATTTTAGCGGCGTCGTCCATTTTCATCACACGATATCCCTCGAGTGTTGCTTTGAGAGCTGCTATCGGCTTAACTTCAGTAATAATCACATTTGCGCCGAGGCCTTTCGCTCGCAGCGCAACACCTTTGCCGCAGTGTCCGAATCCTGCTACGACAATATTCTTTCCGGCCAGGAGAACGCTTGTTGCCCGGAGGATGCCGTCAAGTGTTGATTGTCCTGTCCCATAAACATTATCAAAATCCCATTTGGTCTCTGCATCATTAACCGCAATGATAGGGTAGCGAAGTGCGCCATCGTTTGCCATGGCTCTCAGACGTTGAACACCGGTCGTCGTTTCTTCTGTTCCTCCGATAACAGTCGGAATTAATTCTTTATGTTTATTGTGAACGGTGAAAATAAGATCAGCGCCGTCATCGAGCGTAAGATTCGGTTTGAATTTTAATGTCTCTTCAATGCACCAGTAGAATTCTTTCACGTTCATCCCATGCCATGCGAAAATGCTCACGCCTTCTTTTGCAAGTGCCGCCGCCACATCGTCTTGCGTTGAAAGCGGATTGCAGCCGCTCCAGCTCACTTCTGCACCTGCTTCGACGAATGTTTTTACAAGCACGGCAGTCTCTTTTGTAACATGGAGGCATCCGGCAATTTTGTAGCCCTTGAACGGTTTTATCTTGCGATACTTTTCCTGCAGCGCCATGAGCACGGGCATACGCGATTCTGCCCACTCGATGCGAAGTTTGCCGGCTTTTGCAAGTGAAAGGTCTTTTATTTTATATTTCTTTGGTTTATAATCCATAGTATTTTTATCTTTATTCCATAAGTGATGTGCAATTTCTATTTTACGGCTTTCTGAAGCGTTTTCACTAAATCCAATTTTTCCCATTTAAATTCTTTTTCATTGCGGCCGAAGTGGCCGTATGCCGCGGTCTTGCGGTATATTGGACGGCGCAAATCGAGCCGCTTGATTATTCCGCGGGGCGTGAGATCTATTTCCTTCATCACAAAATCCGAGAGTTTTGCATCAGGTATAATACCGGTGCCGAATGTGTTAATTTGAATGGATACGGGTTCTACGACGCCGATCGCGTACGCAACCTGGATTTGACATTCAGCGGCAAGATTTGCAGCGACGATATTTTTTGCAATGTGCCGTGCTGCATAAGCTGCACTGCGATCTACTTTTGTCGGGTCTTTTCCGGAAAAGGCGCCGCCGCCATGCGGTGCGCGTCCGCCGTATGTATCTACTACAATTTTTCGACCCGTTAGACCGCTGTCGCCATGAGGACCGCCCACTTCAAATCTCCCTGTCGGATTGACAAAATAGCGTGTTTTATTGTCAAGCATTGCAGAGGGAATAACATTGCGTATAATGATCTCTATTACATCTTCCTTAATCTTTTTTTGCGTTACATTTGGATCATGCTGGGTAGAGACAACAACAGTGTCGACACGGATTGGTTTTCCGCTGTCGTCGTATTCGACTGTTACCTGAGATTTTGCATCGGGACGGAGATAGGGCATGAGATTAGGCTGTTTCTTTCGTACAAATGCAAGCTGATATACCAACTTGTGTGCATACATAATCGGTGCCGGCATCAGTTCAGGAGTCTCCGAAGAGGCATATCCGAACATCATTCCCTGGTCGCCTGCACCGCCGGTATTCACTCCTTGAGCAATATCGGGCGATTGAGAATGAATAGAAGAGAGAACAGAGCACGAATCGGCATCAAATCCGACTCCGGCTTTTGTATAGCCGATATCGCGAATCACGTCACGGACTATCTCCTGGACTTCGATATATCCCTTAGTTGTAATTTCGCCGCCGACAAGCACCATGCCTGTAGTAACAAATGTTTCGCATGCTACACGCGATGTTTTGTCTTGCTTAATTAATGCGTCGAGCACTGCATCAGAAATTTGGTCGCAGACTTTATCTGGATGTCCTTCGGAGACTGATTCCGAAGTAAATAGGTTTCTCATTTTTTCTCCGTACTAAGTTGGTGATTTGAAAATAAAAAATATCGACCGGATTGCAATAGTATGTTGATCAGTAGAATTCCAGTTCAGATGAATCGCCGATATTAATTCGTTTAAAACTTCCACGAATGACAGCATTGCTGCCGATAATAGAATCTTCGATGACCGTGTTAAGCACAGTCGCTCCTTCACTAATTATTGAATTTCGGACAATTGTATTTTCCACCGTTGCATCTTCAGCAATTGTGGCATTCGGTCCGATAATTGCATTGGTAACTTTTGCCTTCGGAGAAATAAACGTCGGCGGCCGGATCAGAACGCCCTTCACCGGTCGTGGAACGGGCTGACGCTCCAGAAGATATCGGTTTGTGGAAAGCAGCGTCTCCGGTCTGCCGCAGTCAAACCATCCTTCGATGGTAAATGCATTCATCTTTTGATTTTGTTCGATCATCATCTGAAGTGCATCGGTCAATTGGAATTCGCCTTTTGTGCGAATGTTGTTTTGAATCATTTTCTCGAGACAATCCACAAGAAGCTGTGGTTTTGTGATATAGTAAAGACCGACGATGGCGAGGTTGCTCTTTGGTGACTCCGGTTTTTCTACCAGTTTTGTAATCCGGCCGTTCTCTATTTCGGCAACTCCAAACCTTCGCGGATCATCCACCGGTTTTACGCCAATTTGTGACTGTTCATTCTGGATCATCGATTTTAAATCAACATCAAAAATCGTATCGCCTAAAATAATAAGAATAGGATCGTTTGTATAAGTATGCCGTGAGATGTAAATGGCATGTCCCAGACCAAGGCGTTCTTCCTGTTCTATGAAATCGACTTTCATTTGATATTTTGACAGCACATATTCTTTGATCATCTCGCCAAGATATCCGACAACAATGGTGGCTTCGTTAAAACCGGCTTCGATGACTTTATCTAAAATATGCCCTATGATAGGTTTGCCTGCAACATTCAAGAGTACTTTCGGTACTGTGAATGTGTGCGGGCGGAGTCTGCTTCCGATGCCTGCTACTGGTATTATCGCTCTCATAATTAAAATTTTTTCTATTGATAAGTATTATAAAAAGTACGGAAGAATCTTTTCACAAACAAACTCAATCGGTTTTTTTAAAAAAATGATTGTAACCTCCCATTGAATTCTGCTTAAAATTTTGTATCTTATAATAAAAATTTGTTGTTTTATTAAAGTAAATACAGTTATTTGCATTAACGAATTCATTTCCCGGTGAATCTGTAAGATATTCAAAGGAGTATTTTGTATGGATATAAGCAAATTAGCAGCATCAATCGTTGAATCACCTACGGTGAAACTCAATGCCGAAGCTGTAAAACTGCGCGCACAAGGTGAAGCGATTGTACACCTGGGGATTGGCGAACCGAAAAATAGAGCTCCGCAGAAAGCGATTGCGAGTGCGATCGAGGAACTGAACTCCGGCGAAGTGAAATATGCACCTACAGATGGTTTACCTTCACTGAAAAAAGCTATTGTTCAATACACTGAAAAGAATTACGGAAGAACCATAGATCCGGCAAATGTTATTGTCTCCGATGGTGCTAAGCATTCTTTATTCAATTTACTTTATGCATTGATTAATCCGGGAGATCAGGTCGTTATTCTCGTTCCTTACTGGGTCAGTTATCCGGAGATGGTGAGAATGATGAATGGAGTTCCGGTAATAATAACACCTGCAAACGGCGGTTTCTATCCGGCAATTTCCGAAATTGAAAAAGCTATTACTCCGTCAACGCGGGCAATAATCGTGAACAGCCCGAATAATCCTTCAGGAGCGATTTTCCCGGATGAATTAGTCGAGAAAATTGTTGACCTCTGCGAAAAGAAGAATATTTATCTTTTCATGGATGATATTTATCATAAGCTTATATTTGACGGCAGGAAGATTGCTCCGGTTTATGATTTCACAAAAAAAGATATTGAATCAACCAATGTTATTGTTATAAACGGACTTTCAAAGACGTATGGAATGACCGGATTTAGGATCGGCTGGATTGTCGGCAACCGCCGCCTGGTAAAGGTAATAACGAATATTCAAAGCCAATCGACTACATGTAATTCGCCGATTTGCCAGGTCGCTGCAGAAGCCGCACTTACCGGCGACCAGAGCTGTGTGGATGAGCTTGTTGCGACAATACAGGCAAATCGCGATACCGTTATAAAAGAACTGCGATCTATTCCCGGAGTGAAAGTTGCCAAACCCGAAGGTACATTTTATTGCTTACCGGATTTCAGCGCTATAAATAAGGATTCTTCAGCACTGGCGGAATTATTATTGAGAAAAGCCCTTGTTGTTACGGTCCCGGGCAAAGAATTCGGCGCAGAAGGCCACCTGCGGCTTAGTTATGCAGGCGCTGCCAACGAAATTACGGAAGGATTGAAACGCATTAAATGGGCTGTGGATCCGAATGCACCGCGGGAGATCCAAATCGGAAATCGTAAAATTGCCCGCGATTGGTAAGAAACCTTTAGAGAAAAATCTTTGTTCTCTTATGATTAAAGAATGGATAAATGTAATATGAATATTCCGGCATATGTCAAAAATGAAAAAGTAATTTCATGGTTAAAAGAAATTGTAGCATTGACAAAACCGGATAGTGTGCACTGGTGCGACGGTTCTCAGGCTGAAAATGATTCTATGTATCGGCAGCTTGTGAAATCCGGATCATTTATAAAATTAAATGAAGCAAAACGTCCTAACAGCTACCTCGTCAGGTCGGATGTGAGCGATGTAGCACGCGTGGAAGATCGCACATTTATTTGCAGTGTGAATAAAAGTGATGCGGGCCCGACGAATAACTGGGCCGATCCGAAGGAGATGAAAGCAACTCTGGGAAAGTTATTCGACGGCTGTATGCGGGGACGTACTATGTATGTTATCCCGTTCAGTATGGGACCGTTGGGATCTCATATCGCTCATATCGGCATTGAAATAACAGATTCACTATATGTTGTCGTCAACATGCGTATTATGACGCGCATGGGGAAAACCATTTGGGATGTATTGGGCACTCATGGAGAATTTGTTCCCTGCGTGCATTCCGTAGGAGCGCCGTTAGAACCTGGACAGAAAGACGTGCCCTGGCCTTGTAACAAAGTAAAATATATTGTTCACTACCCGGAAGAACATGCAATTTGGTCGTTTGGAAGCGGATATGGCGGCAATGCTTTGCTCGGAAAAAAATGTCTCGCACTTCGTATTGCCTCTGCTATGGCGCGTGATGAAGGCTGGATGGCTGAACATATGCTCATTATGGGGCTTGAATCTCCGATAGGAAAGAAAACGTATATTGCAGGTGCATTCCCGAGCGCTTGCGGTAAAACAAACCTTGCCATGCTTATTCCTCCTGACTCTTTTAAGGGCTGGAAAGTAACTACCGTCGGTGATGATATTGCGTGGATTAAGCCGGGTAAAGACGGCCAGCTTTATGCAATCAATCCTGAAAACGGATATTTCGGAGTTGCTCCCGGTACTTCCGAAAAATCTAATCCGAATGCAATGGCAACAATTACAAAGAATTCGATTTTTACAAACGTTGCACTTACACCGGATGGTGATGTATGGTGGGAGGATATGACTAAGGTACCTCCTCCTGAATTGATAGATTGGACAGGACAGCCGTGGACTCCCGGTTGCGGACGCAAAGCTGCGAATCCCAATGGACGCTTCACCACTCCAGCAAATCAATGTCCTTCTGTTGATCCCGAGTGGGAAAATCCAAACGGTGTCCCGATTAAAGCATTTATCTTTGGCGGACGACGAAGCAATACAATGCCGTTAGTCTGTCAATCCGAAGATTGGCAGCATGGTGTGTATCTTGCCGCGACACTTGGTTCTGAGACCACAGCGGCAGCGGCAGGAAAAGTCGGACAGGTTCGCCGCGATCCGTTTGCTATGCTTCCGTTCTGCGGTTATCACATGGCTGATTATTTTAGTTACTGGCTTGACATAGGGAAACGTATTGCGCATAAGCCGCAAATTTTTGCAGTTAACTGGTTCCGTATTGACAAGAACGGTAATTTCCTCTGGCCTGGATTCGGTGAAAATATGCGCGTGTTGAAATGGATCGTTGATTGTGTCAATGGAAAAGCACAAGGAGTTGAAAATCCGCTTGGCCGTATGCCGCGATATGAAGATATGGACTGGACCGGATTGGCTTTTTCGAAAAAGCAATTTGAAGAAGTAATGAATATCGATCCGGAGTTATGGAAAAAAGAAATTCAGCTGCAGGAGGAACTCTTCATAAGGCTTCAGGATAAAATGCCGAAGGAAATCAGTTTTCTCCGCGAATCGCTGTTTAAGAAGATTTCGAGTATGTAACTTTTTATTATGATACTGATTTTATCGAAGGCCGTTTTGCCGAAAGGTATAGCGGCTTTTTTTTATAGTGCTGTGTTATTCTGACGAAAGAGTGCCAATAGCCCCTCGATGTTGTTTTTGTAGGGGCGCAATGCATTGCGCCCGGGAAAAAAGATTCCGAAAGATAATCGTCTTGCTCGCGTGATTATGGTGGGTATCCAGATCTGAGTATTCTATTTATTAATCTATTGTTGCTTTCTTTTGTCTTGACATAAAAAATGACCCCCTCTTAGTCTCCCCCTTGAGAAAAAGGGGGAGAGATGTAATTCAATTATTTTTATCGATTTCGCTGGCTTGTGTAAAAGAAAAGAATAACCTGTCATGCCCGCATGATTTTGGCGAGCATCTAGGGTACAGATATCCTGAAGCTAATCTTGATTTTAAATGGAAGAACAGACATATTTATTTTGAATCAAGGAAGTGATAAATGCCGGCACTCTTTTTTTCCTTTAAAAGTAAATAACTTCATTTGGGGCAATAGATCAATTCAGATTATTTAAAAATGAATAATAAATATCAGACAATTATATTTGATTTTGATTATACGTTAGCCGATTCTTCCAGAGGGGCGATGGAATGCATTAACTTTGCATTGACAGGCCTGGGCATGCCTGCCTCTTCGTATGAAGATATTTGTCAGACAATCGGATTGTCTCTCACCGATACTCTGGTGAGACTTACAAGTCAGGAAAATTCAATTAAAAGCAAAGAATTTGCCCGGATGTTTACACAGCGTGCTGATGAAGTGATGGCGGAGCGTACGGTTCTATATAAAACCGTTCCGTCGATATTAAACAAATTGAAGAAACGCGGCATAAAATTAGGAATTGTCTCAACAAAGTTTCGCTACCGGATAGAAGATATCTTAAAAAAGGAAAATCTGCTCGAAGCTTTTGATGTAATCATTGGCGGAGAAGATGTTACGAAGCACAAACCGGATCCTGAGGGACTGCAAAAAGCGCAAAAGCAACTCAACAGCGAATACTTGCAGACACTTTATATAGGAGACAGCATAACAGATGCGGAGACCGCGCTGCGCGGTGGATTGCCGTTTGTGGCTGTCTTGACAGGCGTAGCACCGCGGGAAGCGTTTAACAGTTATAAAGTTGCAGGTATAATTGAGGATTTGTCTTATTTAGAAGAATGGTTATTTGGCAATTAAGGGAATCGGGTTATGCCTACCCACTTTCCGAAAGTTATCTAATTATAATCATAAGGACTTTCGGAAAGTTACCCGTAGAGTCCCTGCCTGCCGGCAGGCGGTCACCGACCGGACTTTTTATTCGCATTATCCGATCTGATGATCGCCTGCCCGC
>CAZYAM010000031.1:0-26428 GCA_964645575.1 uncultured Ignavibacteriaceae bacterium | reverse complement strand
TTGAGTCCCGCCAGAAAACGGCGGGATTCTGAAAATTGCTGCTGCTCATACAAAAACATTCGCAGGCAATTTTCGAACTACGGGTGCGTCAATGTTTCCTATATTATTGAGTCCCGCCAGAAAACGGCGGGATTCTGAAAATTGCTGCTGCTCATACAAAACATTCGCAGGCAATTTTCGAACTACGGGTGCTCAGTTTTGAAAACAATCCACATTAGCCAGCTGATATCTAAATTTAGCGACTTCTGTAATATTATTGTAGCATGGATTTTTAAAATAAGCAAGGAAGAATAACGGCCGTAATTACCCTCCAGCTTATTAAGTAATTTCTGACTATCTAACTTCTTTTATCGTCTTGTTCATCATCATCACTTGAGTGAAACGATGATAACGCGCTTTCTTGTATCCTTCTAACAAGCCGCTCAATGCTGTTAATAAAATTTATAATGAGACTTACCAGGCTCTTTTTCCGCGGGAGATACGAAGACTGTATCTCTTCCAATTCCTTCCCAAGTTCTACTTTAAGCGACGGTGATTTTGAAATGGACAACACTTGCGACGGATATACACTTCGATGACCTGTGATAAGAAAGCTGATCACACATGCCACTGTCGCATACTGCGCAATCTGCGGGCCGAATAATTCAACAGCCATAATACTTGCAGCGATGGGAGTGTTTGCCGCTCCGGCAAGAACGCTTGCAAGTCCAATTGCAGCAAATGTTCCCAAATTAAGATTCATAACAGTCGCAAAGAAGAGACCGGCAGTTACTCCGATGAAAAAAATCGGCGTAACAATACCGCCGCTTCCGCCAAAACTAAGCGTGATTGCGGTAAAAAGAGGTTTTACCAAAAATGCATACCAATCAGTAGCTTCGCCGCGTAAGGCAGCTTCGATTGTCGATAGTCCTAATCCTAAATATTCAGTCGAAAATATAAGCGTTAATCCTACAAGAAGAACTCCTCCAATAAGGCCCTTAAAAGGTTTCCAAATCTTTATTCGTTTCGAAATTCTATCACCGGCTTCCAACATTTCAATAAGAATAATGGAACAAATGCCAAAGAATAATCCGGCTGCCATCACTTTCAAAAGAAATAATTCAGAAAAGACAGGAACGACATTCACTTGTCCATGGAAATATGTCACTCCCATCGAAGAAGATACCTGATAAGCAGTAATTCCCGCAATAAAGGAGGGAAGCAGAACTTCATAGAGAATAGCGCCGACAAATAGAACTTCCACGCCAAATATGGATCCGGCGATTGGTGTACCGAAGACAGCAGCAAATCCCGCACTTATTCCACAAATGACTAATTTCTTTCTGTCATGATCATCAAATTTGAGAATGTCGCTGAAGAAGGAAGTGAGGCCTCCGCCAATCTGTGCACAAGGCCCTTCTTTACCGACAGAACCCCCGCTGGCAAGAGTAATAATCGTAGCAATCAATTTCACTGGAACGACCATAAATCCAATTTTCCCCGATCGCTTATGGATTGCCTCAATCACTTTTTCTGTGCCGTGGCCCTCTGCATCCGGCGCCAGATATTTTATTGAGAGCGCGCTCAGGAATAACGCGGCAGGAAGAAGTAAAAAGGTGTACGGCGATTGCTGTCCGACACCAGTAGCCCACGCAAGAAGTTTAAGAAAAATAGCAGTTGCACCACCGACTATTGCACCGGCAATAGTTGCCAGAAAAACCCATTTAATAATGCTGATAAACAATACTGTTGATTCAGTAATCTTTTTTCTCACAATAAATCTTTCATATAATAGAAGGTAATTTTAATACAGCAATTACTGTAATTTACGAAAATTTTTCGATTTATTTTCTTCAATCTTCTGCGTTTACTGAATTATAAATCGATGCCCATTTAGCATTATATTTAAAACTCCTTCAGAGAGAAATCTAAAATGACAACTGAAAGCGCGCATAGATGCTATTACCATAACCGGCAAACTCTGTAAAGGTATCGCCCTGAAAAATAAGCGATAGAAACATAAGATCGAGATTCGTTAAAGCCGACCAAGTAAGAGATGGAACCAAAACATATGACCGATCCGTCGGATTGATAATTGCAATGAATGATCCTCGAAGGAGCGGAGTTATATCGTAAGCAGCTTCCGTAAATAAAGACCATCGTGCCGGAGAAAGAAGTCCGAGTTTCTGCGATTGCAGCGCGAATAATTCTGCATCCTGCGTCACTCCGGCACTGTTATAAAGCGATTCAACATGGATATAAAATGAACCTGGAAATGTATAATCAACTGAAACAGCCGCCGTGGACATGATTCCGTCTGTTTTTGTATAATCATAAAGACCTTGAAATATTTGCAACGGTTTTTGAGAGAGAGTAGCTTCACCCCGGAAGCCTGCACCGGCAATATCTCCCGCCCACGATCCCCCCAGTAACCACAATTCACTCCGATTTGCGACGAGAATATGAAAATCATATTCAAAAATATTTGTCGTTATTGCAGCTACAGCAGCGGAAGTTTCTGATGTTCTTCCAGGTTTTACAGCGAATTCTATTTTGGAAAGTGGGCCAAGATAATATTGCACGTGCACTCCGTCAAATCCCGGTCTTTCTTCGTAATCAAAATCGAGGACAGAGTAAGGATTGAATATATCTGTAGGATTCCAGACAAGATTAGTACCCAGTGCCAGTCGTTGCCGGCCCAGTGTTATTTGCCACTGTCCCAGGTTCCAATCAGCCCACAATCTGTCAATTTCCGTATATCCGACTGATGATTGCGAATTCCAAAGTAAAATATCCAGATCGGCAAGATTATAATTACCGCCTATAAGTTCGGCGAACTGCGGAGTATGTTCCACAAGTCCTCCATAATATATTCTTGTACGAATCTCACAAGCCATCGTTAATGCATCGGTTGCATACCATTTTGCATTCAAGCGGTTGTGAAGCAGATGATCGTTGAGAACTCCGGATGCAGGAATATCCGAACGGCTGATTAAGTATTTAACATATCCCCCGATTTCAAATTGATTTTTATTCGGCTGGGCAAAAGAATATGAAACGAAAATGAAACCGATAACCCAAAATATTCTCATACGGCATGCGTATCAATGCGTTTATCAGAAACAAGTTGCCCGTCTTCAAGTGTTATAATCCTGTGGGCGCGTTTCATAACACGCGGATCGTGAGTAGAGAAAAGGAAAGTCATAGCTTGCTTGCGATTCAGCTGTTCCATAATGTCGAGCAAGGATTCGGCAGAAGTAGAATCGAGATTTGCAGTAGGCTCATCGGCAAGCACAAAAGAGGGGCGTGAAGCAAGCGCACGCGCTACTGCAACTCGCTGCTGCTGTCCGCCGGACAATTCTGAGGGCTTGCTGTGAATCCGTTCTTCTAAACCAACACTGCAGAGAATTTCTATCGAACGCCGATCCCGCTCTGTTTTCGGAATATTCTGTAACAACATAATGAATTCGACATTTTCCTTTGCTGTTAATACGGGGATCAAATTATAGGCTTGAAAAACAAATCCAATATGGTTCAGGCGAAATTCAATCATTTCGTCCGGTTTCATACGGGATATATCCGTTCCATCAATCAGAACTGTTCCCTGTGTCGGCTGGTCAAGTCCGCCGATAATATTAAGCAGGGTTGTTTTCCCGGATCCGGATGGTCCGACTATCGCCAGAAAATCTCCCTTCTCAACATTTAAACTTATTCCTTTGAGTGCGGGAACAGGCACGGATGTATGGTTATATACTTTTTCAATTTCCTTTAAAGTAATTATGCTCATGAATCCATCCCTATAAATGTATCTCTAATGTTACACATATGTTCTAATTGCATCAGCCGGTTTCAAGCGTGTAGCTTTTAATCCCGGATAGACTGTTGCACCGAGAGCAGTGAAAATAATGAGAATTCCCAATTCATAATACAATTCCAGCGGTATCGTCGGATACAACATAGAACTTATGCCGTAGAGTGATAATCCTTCAGCAAAAACGGAAAGATTAATTCCTGTATGATGAGTAATGCTAATAGCAATAATTCCAAGAATAATCCCGATGACACTGCCAACAAGCGAGAGAAAAACAGTTTCAAGAAAAATCTGGGCAAATACCCGTTTTCGCTTCATACCGATAGCCATGACCATACCGAATTCCCTTACACGATCTAGAACCGACATAAGCATAGTGTTGGTAATACCGAATAGTAAACCGAAAAGTATAATGGCGAGAAAAAACAACATGGATACATTGGTCAATTCAGCAGTGAGTTTTAATTCAGGGGCGAGATCCTTCCAGCTTTCAATAACGAATTGCGGATACTTGGAACGGAGAGAAGAGAGAACATCCGGCATAGCCTTCCCATTCACAAGCCGCAGCGCAATTTCATGGACAATCGGTGTACCGCCAAGCAGCCGCGTAATGTCGTTTTCATCGACAAATACAGTCGATTTATCAAATATTGCAGACCCGGTTTCAAATAGGCCGGTAATGCGAAATGCTCCATATATAATACTGCCGTCGCGTCCGGGAAAACCCAGTACGAGTTTTGATCGTACGCGAAGATTGAGTTTTTCTGCCAGCTTCTTTCCTATTACAACAGAATTCTTACCTGTTGAATCGAGATATTTCCCGTCAATAATTTTTTCTGCAATAGCAGTGACCGATGCTTCCGCATACGGATTGACACCGACAATCTCGACACCTGAATTCGTAGCCGGCGATGATGCCATTCCTTCGATCTTTACACGCCCGCTTATACCTTTTAACCCTACAACGGAGTGAAGCTCTTCGATTAACTTTTCAGCATCTGGAATAGAGTTCTGAATCAAAGAATTTTCTTTAAACGCTTTCGTATGAATTTGAATATGGCCAAGGTTGTAATCAATGGCGGTATTTACCATCGATTCTGCTATTCCGACCATTATACCTGTAGCAAATAATCCTCCGCACAGTCCCAGGGCAATAGCAGTGAGAATAACCATGCTTCGTTTTTTATTCCGCCAAATATTTTTCCATGCAATTCCAGCAAGCATTGACATGATCCCTGTATTACGACCGGAGCGCCGCAACCGGTTTTAGTTTACGAATAATCAGAAGTGGATAGACTGCACAAATCACAGCGAGCCCAAAAACAATCATAGTCTGAGCTATAAATATTCCCGGAGCGATGCTGAAGGGAAGTATCGGTTCCAGCCCGTAGGCATACATGGCAGCCGCGGCTTCGCCGGTCAACGGTATGGGATGTAAATATAAATACCACAAAATTGGAATACCAACGATCATGCCGGCACAGGCACCGAGAAGAGAGATCAGGATCGTTTCCATAACTGTTATAGTAATAAGCTTCCAGCGCTTCATTCCCACAGAAATCAACACACCAAACTCCCTTGTTCGTTCATTGGTCATCATCATAATTGTGCCAAAAATGCCGAAGCCTATGACAATGTATAGAATAAGAAGCATCAAAATACCTCCGGCGCTGTCTGCCTGTATGGATTGAACAAGTTCCGGCGTCATTTCCTGCCAGATCATAACCTCCGTGTGTTCTCCGGCTATGCGTTTCAATTGTGATCGAGTATTCTCCAGCTCAGCCTGAGACGAAATCATAAAGGCGACAGAAGTCATTCTGCCGGTTGCATCGAACAACCATTGTGCGTGCTTTAAAGTAAGGTACGACATCATATTATCAAGATCAGGTATGGGTAATTTCAGGATTCCAATCACGGGTACATTCGCAGCAGCAGTAACACCGTGATAACCCTGTCCATAAATCACCACACTATCGCCGCAATTGAGACCGAGAGATTTTGCCAAGCCTGATCCTAAAAGAATACCGGTATCCTTCTCCTGTAAGTATCGACCGGCATAGATGCGCTTTGCAAGACCCGTCATACCATCTTCCTTCGAGGGATCGATTCCGACAATCTGTGCAATTTTTGTGGATAATCCTTTTGAAAGCAGCGCAAATGCTTCAATACGTGGAACAACATGTGTAACATTGGGAAGTGATGCGAAGGATTCCAGTTTGTCTGACTGGACTTCTATGCTTTGATCAAGCGATCGTTTTTCCCAATATCCTTCACCATGGATCTGGATATATCCCAGATATAATCCCACAGATGATTGAATCATATAATCGTAAGAACCATTCTGCATAGAACGCATTATTAGCGCAAGAAGAACGGCAAAAAACACCGATGAAGTGGAAATAAGCGTTCGCCGTTTATTTCTCCATAGATTCCGCCATGCAAGATGTAGAAATAGTTTCATTGCCGAATCCCTTACTCAATGAACACGTTTCATATTCTGTAGGGAAAAATACTCTGTATTGACTGAAATATTAAATTTTAGCTCATCATAATCGAGAATAGTCTTGTTTCCGGGATTGTCGTGCGGAATCATTTCCCAGTGCGAAGGAAGCCGGCGATCACCGAATGATTTAATAATACTTCCCAAAAACGATTTTACCAGTAATCCATCTTCATCGTAATAATCTATTTTTAATTCAAGGAATCCTTTTAAGGAAATCCAAGCAATTACTTTGGCCCACACAACACCTGCTTCCGGTTTCGGTATGAGTTGAATTTTATAGCATTCGTAATCTTCGTATACCTCGCGCCCGAGCAGCGTATGCGTATAATCTTTCACGATGGATGAAGCACGAACGAGATCGTCATTTGTAAAATCCGATCCCATCCACGACTGCAGCATCATCGATGGTGGGATTTTTATCACTTTCTGAATAAAAGGGAGCCAATTCCAGACTTCATTGCCGCGTTTGAGAGTGACAGTGCCTTTATCGCGTGCCGGTTTTGAAATATAGATGATCGAATAATCGGGTTCTAGACTCCACGCCTTCATTGTCATCTTCCGCTGCCAATCCGGTTTGATAATGGTCATAGTAATCTGAGCGAATGAGCTACTCCCGCGCATTAGATCATCTGCCTTACGAATTATTTCATATGCATCCTGAGCGAAGGAAAAAGAAGAAGATAATAACACGCAGACAATAATATTGAGTAATTTTCTTTTCATCCTAAATAGAAGACAAAAATAATTATCAATATTTTATGAAAAGATGCAATAGTTTTATAAAAATTCTTCGTTCACAACCCTTTTGTCCGTCACTGACTGCCGGTATTAAAAATCCACTCAGGGGGAACAAGCTGATTGAGGTAAGAATGGAGAGTATCGTTCATCATGCTTAAACCGATCTGGAACGATGCATTTGTCCAGCCGAAACCCTCTTTGGTAATGTACGAGAACTTCGTTCCTATATTGCCGTACTCGGCAAATACTTCGTGTGACCGTTTAACAACGTCAAATTTCTCCGGAATTGTTCCGTTAAATTGATATGCATTCAGTGTAATTGTAAACAGCCATCGATATGCCAGGCGTTGCGCAATATCGCAGTATCCGTAGTTTAGAAATCCTTGCCATGCGAGCATCTGGTGAGGTGCCCATCCGAAAGGATAATCCCATTGGCGGAGCGGATGGTCATTCGTAATGGGTCCGCGTGATTCTTCCGTGGAGCCGGCAATACCTCCAAGCATTTCAAGAAGCGGAATTGCTTTTTTTGTAAGAAGCCGGGCTTGATCTTTAGTTGCTAAACCAGCCCATAGCGGGTACAATGTTGCAGCGCTTATATAATTTGTCTTTTTCTTTTGAACAATATCATAATCAAAGAACATTCCTTTTTTTGCATCCCAGAGATATTTGTTTATCAACTGTTTGCGTTTTTCAGCTTTCTTGAGCCATACGTAACTTTTTTCTTTACTGCCGTTGGAGAAAGAAAACGATCCGCCGAATTCACGCTCAATTATATCGGCAATATCCTTTTCGATCTTATAAAGAAGAGAGTTAATATCCACGGTTGTCAGATTCGCACAACGATTCAGAAGACGATAACTTGTATCATGCCCCGATTCGCGCATTGCTCGATCATGCATGAAGAACCGATCAAGCTCAGGTTCATTGATATTTCCGGCACGATATTCAATTTCGAATTTTTTTACATCCATATCATGCTTTTTTGCATAAGCCGTCAAAACCGGATCGTAATGACCGGGTTCAACTTCCGGTGGTATGCCGCTGCCTGAATCATAATATCTATTTAATCCGATAGGAGTGCATCGCTGAGAATTCATCCATACATTTTCATATTCCTGAATTGCTGCTTTCAGCACTTTCTGAAGCCATAGATGCCGTGTAGAATCATCGGTAATATATCGTGCGCATTCCAGTCCCATTGAAGTCAAAAACGGCGGTTGGGAACGCGTAAGATAATATGATCGGTTTGCATTCAGGATTGCACCATAGTGCGTAATTTCATATATAAAGTTTTCAACTATGGATTTTGCTAGTGAAATACGTCCGTCATGAAGAAGGCCAAGAACGATGAAATAACTGTCCCACCCGTACATTTCATTAAAACGTCCGCCAGGGACAACAAAGGGAACTCCTGAAATTGTATTATCTTTGTTTTGTATCAGTGCAAGCGAAAGAATTCCGGGGCGTTCGTTAAGAGTCTTAACGTAACCGGGAGCAATCTGCTGCGGAAGTTGAATAACCTGTAAATTCCAGTCCTGGTGTGCTCGACTAATATTATTAAAATAATCAACGGCAAGTTTATCTGAAGGCGGAACGTAAATGTACCTGCTGCCGTCATGTGTTGCAGTTTTCAGGTCGGTAATTATGGAAAGAAGCCCTTCTTCGTCTATACGGCGGGTCAAATCGTCCCAGAATATTTCCCGGATATTCCGTGATATCCGATCTGCCGGTTGTTCATAAATTCTTTCAAGCCGAATTCGGCCTGTATCAACGCCCGATTCTCGAAGAAGTTGTAACTCTTGAAGCAGATTTGAGAGATGATAAGTTCCGGTAACTTCATAATGGAAGTGATTTGTAGAAATAAACACAAAACGTTTATCTCCGCGTTCACTGCCGCGGATCCGGGAATCGTTCACCGTAATCTTCTGATCGTTATCGGTGTCTTCATCATACAGTAAATTCTGCAAAGTTGATCGTACAACAACAAGGATATTTTTCGGCGTTATTTGTGAACATGCGCATTGCAGTATGAATGGCAGAAAGAGTGCTGTAATAAATAGAGAACGAGCTAATAGTATTTTCGTCATGATGCTTTTTTATTAATCAAATTGCTTCTTTCAATAATCAATACAAGAAGCGACGTAATGATAATGCTTAATATGATAGCCGAATTAATTGTATCCTGTACAATTGAACCTGCAACAATACCGAGCTGAAATGGGATGCTGGCAAGTACTGCCGCTGCAGTTCCCCTCGGAATAAGAACAGACATGAGGAGCGAATCTGCCGGCGTACCATGTCTGTGGAGAAATTGAATCGTTACAAGCCGAGAGAGAAGTAATGCCATAACAATTGCCAGTGCAGCACCGAGTAAATGATAATCGCTTAATCGAATAGATATACCGAGATAGATAAAGAAAAAGGTTTTCAGAATAAAAACGATCTCTCCAAAAAAAAGACGCTCTGTTTCTGTGTGAACCATGGGTTTAAGATGAAACCTTTTCTTCAAAGTCTTAATATTGACCGACTCAATGTTGCCGAGCGTAATGCCAAACATCAATGCTGTTACAGGGCCGCTAAAACCAAGAAATTCCGAAATGCCATACAGTACAAAAAGAAATGAAGGTGTCGTAAAAATAGCATTGCGTAATTGACGCATGCGGAATAAGAGAATTGACCAGACATACCCACCGACCGTTCCGATAATAAATGCTAAAAAGAACGACGAGAGCAATGAACCGATAAGCTTCCCTACCTGCATATCACCCAATCGGAAAGATTCCAGGATGGCAAGCGCAATAACAATTCCGAAGGATTCTCCTAAAGGCGATTCCAGTGTAAGTGTGGTTTTTGCGTTTTCCTCCAATTTCAATTGGCGCACAAGCGGAATGATCACAGAAGGAGCCGGAGCCGCAAGAACAGCTGCAATAAATAATTTCATCCCTGCATCTATAGAAATTAGAAACAGGGCAAGAAATATAAAAACGAATGCAATAATATAGCTTGCAATTGTTATTGTAATAGTAATTCTCCATGATTGCCTGAGCGCATCAATTCCCAAATCGAGTCCGCCTTCGAAGAGAATAATCACCAGCGCAATAGTCGTGAACACACTGCCGATTTTTCCAAAGTCTTCCGGTTTGATAATGTTAAAAACAGGACCTATCAGCAGGCCTATGATGATAAGATAGAGCACGTCCGGTACTCGTGTCCGTTCGAATGCAAGTACGAAAAAATGTGCGAGAAATATAAGGAATCCTACGAAAAGTATGACCGGGGCAATATCATGCATAGTTTACATCACCTAATACTAAACAAGTATGGAAAAGGACATCGATTAACTTTTCCAATTTACCTCATAAAGATCTTTGCGGCGATCCTGCCAGTTTAAAACACTTCCCGTTTGTCGATGCTTTTTAAGCAATTCTAAATCAACTTCGTCAAAAATCACAGTTTCAATGTTCGGTGTTGCTTCAGAAAGTATGGCATCGCGTGTAAATGGAATATCGGACGGGCTGAATATTGCCGATTGGGCATAATGAATATCGAGATTTTCTACGGAGGGAAGATTACCAACGCATCCGGCAATTACGGTATACACATGGTTTTCTATGCAACGAGCCTGTGCGCAGTACCGCACGCGTAAATATGCATATCGTTCATCTGTTGAAAATGGAACAAAAAGAATTTGCGCTCCCCGTTCGACTGCAATTCGGCTAACTTCCGGAAATTCTATATCATAGCAAACAAGGATAGCAATTTTCCCTTTATCCGTATCAAATATCTCTAAAGATTTTCCGGCATTAACGCCCCACCATCGTTGTTCATTGGGTGTGATATGCAGCTTATACTGTTTGCCAAGTGTTCCATTACGTTGGAATAAAAAAGAAATATTGTAAAGGTCATTTCCTTCAACAGTCAAATGTGATCCCCCGATTATATTGATATTGTATTTCACAGCAAGTTTGGTGAACAAATCAAGATATTGCGGAGTAAACTGTGAAAGCTTGCGCATTGCTCTGGCAGGACGTTCCGGAGGAAGAAACGAGAGCAGTTGGCATGTAAACATTTCCGGGAAAACAATGAAATCACTGCGGTAGTCAGAAGCAACATCAATAAAATATTCACATTGTGTTGCGAATTCCTCGAAGCTGTTGATAAGACGCATTTGGTACTGCACAGCACAAATCCGAACAGGAGCAACCCGTGTATACAATTGAGCACGGTCAGGAACATAATCCAAGTTTGTCCATTCCAAGAATGTAGCATATCCCATCGAATCAGTATCCGATGTCAAGTAATTCGGGATAAGTCTCTTCAGTACAAATCCATTGGAAACCTGAGTTGTTAAAACAGGATCAACAAGCGCTTTATTGATAACCCTATCAACATATTCACGAGCGCTGAATTGTTTTGAATATTTCGCATACCCCGGAATACGCCCTCCGATAATAATACGCATCAGATTGTACTTTTTCGTGAGTTCTTTGCGTGCATCATAAAGACGACGGGCAAGTTTTAATCCGCGAAACTCCGGGTCAACCATGATCTCGATTCCATAGAGTGTGTTACCTTCCAAAGTATGATTTCTGATAAAACCGCCGTCGGCGATTTCTTTCCAGCTGTGCCATGCGGTATAGAGGTCAAAATCGAGAACGAGACTGCTGGAAGATGCAACTACTTTTCCTTCGAATTCTACACAAATTTGCCCTTCCGGGAAAAGAGATAGCTGACTCTCGAATTGTTCACGTGACCACGTTTTCATTCCCGGGAAGCACAGTTCTTGAAGATGAACAATTTGTTCGTAATCGTCATGCTTGACCTGCCGCACAACAATTTTTGTTTCAAAGTTCTTTAGGTTGATTTCTTTCATGGTTATGTCCCTTAATTGATATTATCACCATATGGAACGAGTGCATTATTCCTCATCAAGTGTCTGCAAGACTTTATTGATGAATGTCTTTCCTCCGCGAGCAGTAACAACGACAATTAAAGCTCCAAGAGTTACAATGATTGTAGTAAAGCCGATGATAACGATTTCACGTGCAATATCCAGCTCTGTAAGAGCCATAGCAGAAAAGAACAATAAGAGAACCAATTTGGCAAATCGTGCAATCAAAGCAGCTCGTGGAATCTCCTCTTTCAACAATGCTTTTCTGAGTCCATTGCCTACCCAGTATGTAATGAGCCATCCTACGCCGAAAATGAATAAAGCAATAAGAATATGGGGAATAAATAGGATGCCTTTATCGAGCAAATTCGAAAGCGACGCCAAATACATAACATTGAATGCACCGCTCAGGAAAATAAGGAATACGATAATAAAAGTGACATTACCGATGAAATCATATGCCGCAAAACGAACATCTGCCTTGGAAAAATCTTCAGCCCAGCGAAACTTTCGAAACAATCGATCGATTCTTAATATGATACAGAGACGAATAACTATTCGTTTGAGAAACCATCCAAGAAACCAGCCAACGGCAAGGAGAAGGATACCTGCGAGAAGACTTGGCAAATAATCAATAATTTGTTTGCTTAAATTGGCAAAAAGTGTTTTAATGTGATCGTCCATATTCCTCTTCCTCCTGATAATGGGCTGTAAATAAAGAAGCCCAGAATGATTCTCGTTCCTCATATTCTTTAACCCAGAGCACAGGGCATTTTGCCTGTTCGGTTATCTCACGCGTTAGAGACATACGAAAGAGAAGTTCCATAAAGTCTCCGGATAGACCGCCCATAATAATCAAATCGGCTTTTTTAGATTCTTTTATTACGCCGGTTAAAATGTCCTGACTCTTAACAGTTTCAATCTGCGCTGATAATGAATTTTCACGCATAATTTCTTCAATTTTATTAAGCGACTCTTCTTGCTTAAAGAACGGCGCATCGGGTTCAGACACCGTAACAATCCGGACTTTTGCATTGAAATGGTCTGCAAACCGAGGTGCGATCTCTGTTGCAAGATGTGTGTGGATATTATGCCCGAATGGAATCAGTATATCATGAATTTTCTCAGAATCGAATTTTCCATGTAATACGGCAACTTCACATGGCGCCTGTTGAATAACGTTATCAATAGTAGATGAGAAAAATCTGTCGAGAAATGTCGGTTGTTTTTGTCTTCCAAGAATAATAAAGTTGCAATTCTCTTCTTGTGCTGTTTCAAGAATTGCCTGTGAAATGCGGTGAGAAATCTCGAGGACTGGACGTACTGGAATTCCTTGTTCCGCAATAAGTGATTCAGTCTCTTCCAATATTGGCATAACACGGGCTTTTTCTTCAACACCGGCAAGAAGCGGCTGGCGGTCTCCTACTTCTATTACATGAAGAGGTATAATCTCTGCATTTTGTTTCTTAGCAAGCGCAATAGCAACTTGAGTCAGGCTTTGTACAAGAGAGGGTTTTGAGATACAGAGAAGAATTTTGTATTGCTTCTCTTCTAGACGCTGAAGAGCCTGTACTTTGTGCACATGTTCCACTTCCTTTTTTGATGCGTACTCTTTGTAAACGATGAATCCGAGGAAAATCCATACGACAGTCGCCACCCAGGCCAGAGGACTGTAACTGAACATATAGATTGCGAGAAATAAGAGCATGACAATGCCAACAATTGAGAGATAAGGGAACAACGGTGTGATAAATCCGCGGTCTAGATCTGTACGGCGTTTTCGCAGACGAATCATAGCAATATTCACTTGAAGGAACAAAAGCAAAAACATAATGTCCGCTGCGCTTGCAACATCTTCGATAGGAAGTGTGACAGCCATTCCCACAATAATAATAAGCGATACAAGAATTGCGCGGTGAGGTGTAAAATTCTTTTTATGCACTTTGCTGAAAAACGCAGGGAAGTTGCGATCGCGGCCCATTGCAAATGCCACACGCGATGATGAATAGATGGTCGCGTTTAATGCCGACATTGTCGAAATAAGTCCGCCAAACAGCAGCATAATTCCGCCCCCAATAAAGAATGTTTTGGATACTTCAACGAGAGCAATTTCCTTATGTGATGCCAGATAATCCCATGGTGTCATATTCCCGGGGTGAACAGATCCAAGAGCAGTTATGGATACAAGTAAATATATCGGGATGACAATAAGAAGAGAAAGAAATACGGCACGAGGAATATTCTTTTTGGGATTTTTCACTTCTTCTGAACATTGCGAAATTACTTCGAATCCCTGAAACGCGATAAAGGTAAGTCCCATTGCCCGTAATACACCACCGAATCCGTTCGGCATGAATGGCGTAAATGCATCCTGCCAATCACTGCGCTTAAATAAAATTTCAAGACCAAATCCGATAAATATTATTAAAATGACAATCTTTCCTATTGTGACAAGGTTGCCTATTTTCCCTGTCTCTGATGCACCGCGAAAATTTATATAGCCAAATATTATTGCAATGGCAGCAGCAAGAAGCTTTTGAGATGGAAGAAATCCCCACTGCGGTAATGATGTGCCTAATTCGTACAGGACATGATCAAAGTAAGCTCCAAATCCTATAGCATATACACTGCAAGCGACAGCGTGAGCAAACCAGCTCATCCATCCCGAAAGAAACCCATTCCATTGCGGCAGCCCTTCCTTAACCCAAAGATATCCGCCTCCGGCATCATGATAACATGAACCAAGTTCAGCATATGACATTGCTGTGAGAAGTGCTACAAATCCGTTAAGAAGGAAAGCAAGAATGAGAGCGGGACCCGCTACACCTGCAGCGATGCCTGTCAATACAAAAATACCTGCACCGATCATGGCACCGACGCCGATCATGGTTGTATCCATGAGCGTCATCTCTCTGCTCAGACGGACTTCTGTATCAAATTTTTTCATCAGAATAGTCCTTTTTTTCTAAACTCGTCTGGTTAACAGCACCTTTATAATACAAAATAATTATTCAAAACAGGCGAATTAAGACAAAGTTATTATTTGCACCAATAAATATGCGCAGAAAATGCAAAGGAATTATGACAACAGCAAGCCGGAAAGAAAAGCATTTTGTATGAACAATCCATCTGATAAAATACATCCCTCTCATATCCGTCTCCGATGCAGCGGCTGCCGGAATAACCTGTCCGATAATATCGAAAAGCAGTATAATAGATTTTGTATTTCCCTTCATCATGACAAATCTTTATCCTCCCTTTTATGCATCTACGAGGTAAATAAATCCAGAATGGTGGTTATAAAGGTCCTAAAAAGCCAATTGACTTGGATCTAATCATATGCGTTTAGATTGCATGATAAATTGAGAAGTGCATTCACGATAAGCATAGGCATAAACAGCGTAATAAAATATCCAATGTATTTCTTTTTGGAAATAACGCGGTTTATTTAGAAAAGTAATTTTAGCGGCAATTCGTTTAATTGTTGAATTATTGTTTATTAAATTTTTTCAAACAACCAGGGCATATTCCATGGCTCAACATCGCTTCGGAGTGTTTTACAACATATTCCTGTAGTGAAATCCAATTTCCATCATTATTTTTTATACGCCCGCAGTACCCGCATATGTGAAGAAATCCTCTCAAAATATGCAGTTCCCTGGCAAACGAAATGAGATATGCTATTACAAGAAAGACCGATACTCGAATCAGCATATTGACCAATGTGTCGGCCACAATCCATGGGACATCCCATATCGTATGAAAAATAAATCGCAGACAAGGGGGAACACTTGCCAGTACAAGTGCATAATTTCGTTCGCCGGACCATCCCGCTAGAGCGATAGGAAGTAAATAAAGAATTGGGAAGTATATGTTAGCGCTGCTTATGAAGTCGGCGGCAACTACTATAACTGACAGGAACAGCCAGTGCTATGGTTTAATTGTTAATTTGTCTATCCATTCAAAATATTTCTGATGATAATAAAAACGTTCGTATGTTTCATACGGCACCTTTAAATTATCTTTATATTTTAACAAAGCCTTAATGTCTGTCGCACACATTTATTCATCCTGAACAGCGTTTAAAACTTCTTGGAAATATTAAAAAATCCGGCGTAACACAAAACATTCTTTATCTCTAATATTTTTCTAATGTACGCATACGGTTTATTCATTTATATTATTTCTTTAAAACGGCGGCGAGATCGGTTCGTCCTGAGTGAAATGATCGATTGAAGCAGGCGCACGACCTCTTCAATATCTTTTATGAAATACCGTGCTCTGGTAGACGTGCTTTTCCCTACGCGTATAGTTATTCCCTTTGACTGCAATGCCCGAAAAACATCCTCATCTGTTGTATCATCACCGATGAACAGCGGAATCCGATGTCGACGTGTTTTGTCTGAATGTAACATCTTTAATACTGCTTTTCCTTTTCCCCATGATATTTGAGGCCTTACTTCCAAAACTTTCTTACCTCTGGTAATACGAAGAGTTGGATCAAAGAAGCGAACTGTTTTTGTTACCAGAGATTTAAGGGAACTGATATTCTTTTGAGTGACATTTCTGTAATGGATACTTAATGTAAATTGTTTGTTCTCAATATACGCCTTTGGAAATCCTATAAGAGTATTGCGCAGAATCAGGTGAAGCCGTGAGAGTACTTTTATCAAAGACAAAGCTTGAGGATGGATCCATTCAGTTCCATTGTAATAAATATTAAATCCATGATTTGCCGCGAATCTAATGTTCTCAACTCGAACGAGTCTCCGGATATCCTCCATCGACCTTCCGGTAACAATTGCTACTTGAACACCAGGAAGCTGCACTAATTGGTTTAAAATGTTTTCCAACTCCGGTGCTAGAATTGCAGCGGATGGCGTTCGTTTAATCGGAGTCAAAGTTCCATCGTAATCGAGGAATACAGCTATACCGGAAGCTGATTTTAATTTTCGGGCAACAGTTTTCCACGAATTATACCGATCCGAAAAAAGATATATGGGATTTTTCATTGTGACGGCTCCGCAGGTGCAGGTTGCTTTGGCATTCGCAGATGGGAAAGCGTTGTAATAATATTGGCTGCCCAGCGGTACACATTGCGCTCTTTAACAACCATCCGAAGTTCTTGCATGCGCTCTTTACGCTCGCTTTTATCCATCGTCAATGCTTGATGTATTGCTTCCGCCGTTTCTTCAATGTCATATGGATTGACAATAATAGAATCAGGAAGTTCACGGGAAGCTCCTGTAAATTGACTGAGAATAAGTACACCGTCTTCATCGGTACGAGTTGCGATAAATTCTTTGGCAACAAGATTCATACCATCATGGAGCGAAGTGACCATACACACATCAGCAGCTCGATAATATTCACCAATGGCCTTGTGATCGTGATGAGCCCTGAGAAAAACGATCGGTTTCCAATTCTTCGTTTGAAACGACCAGTTGATTCTATCGGTTGTTTCATCCAATTCAGCTATCAGATCATGGTATCGTTTGATGTGTGTTCGGCTCGGCGCTCCAAGTTCAACGAAGGTAAACTTGCCTATATATTCCGGGTATTTTTCCAGGAATCTTCGTACTGCTTGGAATCGCTCGACAATTCCTTTGGTATAGTCAATCCTATCAACACCCACTGCCATAAAGGAAGCAGAGACGCCGGATTTATTAAGCAGGGCTTTTTTAGTAGCCTTGGAAGACAACGGTTTATCGCTGATTTCAGTCTCAAATGGATGAGCAACGCTGATAGGAAACGGACGAACGGATGTGAGTTGTCCATGCCGTTCTACAGTAAATTGGTCCCAGTTAATTTTTGATTCTAAAAAACGATCGACCGTTTCAAGGAAATTATTGCAGTGAAATTGAATATGAAATCCGATAAGATCAGCGCCGAGTAAGCCCAGTAAAAGCTCTTGTTTCCATGGACAAATACCAAAAACCTCCGGATTCGGCCAAGGAGTGTGCCAGAAGATTGCCACACGTGCATCCGGGCGCTTAGATTTTATCAACAACGGCAAAAGTGCAAAATGATAATCTTGAATCAGAATAAGCGGAGATTCTTCTCCAGTAATTTCTTCCAGCAACGCATCGGCAAACTTTTGATTAACTTGCTGGTATTGAATCCAATCCTGAAGTCCGAAGACGGGACGTGTATGAGTAATATGACACAACGGCCAAATACCTTCATTTGAGAAACCGTAATAGTATCCTTCTTCTTCCTCTTTTGAAAGGAATACTCTTCGAAGTGTATATGCCGGTTCGTCAGGCGGAACAGAAATATGATTATGTGTGTCAACAGTTTCCCTGTCTGCGGTTCCGCCTCCATGGGCTACCCATATACCACCGCAAGCACGCAGTATCGGATCGAGGGCAGTGACTAATCCTCCTGCGGGAACAATACATTGAACTATATTTCCCGTATTCATATGCATGTACGGTTCGCGGTTAGACACGACAAAAAGATTTTTTCCGTTTAATTCTATCTTTATATGTTCTTTCAGCCGTTCGGATGTCCAGAGAGACTCGGCCTCTATCCTTAATCGAGCCTCCTCCTGGGCGGATAATCGGGCTTGTGCAAAACTCTTCGCAAGCAGCGATACTTCTGATGCTAAAGGCCCTAACAAATCACCGCGTGGAAGACTAATATGATGCGATGGCTTTCCGGTCCGCAGACCGCGCATCCACTTTGCAACCTGAGCAATCGGACCTGTGATACTCCAGCGCACGACAAGCACTGTAGTAATGATAATGAGAAATACCTGTGCCAATAAACGAAGAAAATTTGTTTTCCAGATTCCTTCCAATCGTGTATCAATAAAGGAAGCATCATGATAGAGAAGCATTGCACCCACAATGCGAGAGTCAATATCTAATGGTATAACATAGAGATGAGAAGCTTTCCCATCTTTTTGTCTGATTTCGGAATTCGTTTGATTCTGCGTAATAGATTCCCAGACTTTTCCCGGAGTTTTGTTAAATGCTGATCGGAGTGACGGACTGGAAGCTATACATACTCCCTGGCTATCGTATACAGCAATACCGACAAGTCGTGCACGCTTTCCAAAACGTTCAACCATTCGTTTTAATTTACCCGGCGTATTTGATTGAATATATTCCTTTATTGGTTCTTGCACGCTCTCGCCGAGCACGTTTGCACGAACATTCAATTCTTGAACAAGCATATCCCGTTCGTTTTGAACCTGAAGATACGAAAATACTGATGCGACTAATGCTGCAGCAACAAGAAGTGAAATAATAAGTCGTAATGTTATTTTCATAGTTGCGCCACTTTGCTTTGATATAATTTATTCCGAGATAAATAGTCCAAGCAATCTTGCTCTTCTATCTCTTCATAGTTCTTCTAATATCTGTGCTGCCAATTTTTTCGCTGTTGATCCGGACATAATGAACTAATCGATAAGATTTACCATTATTAAAAAGAATAAACATCATGCTCCATACCAAGAGAAGTAATTGATCCCAAAAAACCTTCAGAGATCTAAAAATCGTATAGATCTGCTCAGGCATAATATTCTTTATTTTTATGTTTAGGTCAATATATCAACTTCTACACTGTTTTCAAATTTGAATTCGGCGCAATAATCAATGTTCTCGTCGGGTACGCAAATTCTATTTGTTCCTTTTCAAAGCGCTGATAAAGTTCAAAATTAATATTTTGCTGAATATCCATATAAAGATTATAGTCCGGTGAGAGGACATAATAAACAGCCTCGAAGTTGAGGGATGAATCCCCGTATTCTTTGAAGTGTGCACGATCAAACCGGGCCAGTTTCTGATGCTCAATAATATCGCGTACGACCGCCGGAATATTCTTGAGCTTTTCAAAAGATGTTTGATATATTACGCCGAAAGAGAACACGATGCGCCGTTCTGACATCCGTTTGTAATTTCTGATTCTGCTTTGGAGTAAATCCGTATTTGAAAAAATGTTTTCTTCACCCGAGAGACTGCGCAGGCGGGTTGTTTTTAATCCTACATGTTCGACGGTTCCGAGATAATCTCCGATAATAATAAAATCGCCAATTTCAAACGGTCGGTCGAGCAATATAGAAAGGGATGCAAATAAATCTCCCAATACATTTTGAAGCGCAAGCGCTATTGCAATACCGCCGATTCCTAGTCCCGCGATAAGGGTAGTGATATTGACACCCAGATTATCCAGCGCTAAAAGAAGAATAATACTCCAAAGCACCGTACGGCCGGCAAACCGTAGAATTCCCGGTATCGATTTATTGTCGCTTGCTACAATCCCCCTCTTCAACAGAATATTTCCAATGATATAATTGACGATTCGATTTCCCCATATTCCGGCCTGAAGAAGGAGAGTAACGATTAATACGATTTCAATAATCCGGATTGGTTTCGGATGAAGATCAAGAACGGTTGATCCGCCATAGACAGCAAGTAACAAAATTGTATATACTTTCAGGTTATCTATCAAATCTGCCAGCAAATCGTCAATTTTCGTCTCCGTTTTTTTTGCAAGTAAGCGGACTCGCCTGAGTGCAATTCGACGGATAATTATTAATAAGCCGAATAATACAATCGTTATTCCGACTGAAATTGTCCACTCCATAAGTGAATACCCGAGAAATTTTAATTCAAAGATTTGCATATATGTCCTTTCGAAAATCAGACAGGTTCTTTACAAAATCTCAGTAATAATTATCCTACGTATAATCTGCTTGTTTTAAAAACAACATACTGCTAAGGCTTAAGAAAAACACTCAATGCCGTTGGATAATTGCTTTACAATATAAAAAATATTTGAGAATCTGCTGTATTAAAATAGAATACGAAGTCTATAGGAGAGAGTCAAGTAGGTTATTAGTATGGTATATCAATCTGGCGCTTTAAAATTTATTATAACATTCTGCAACGACACTGTCTATCGTTTTGGGAACGCTTACATTCCATATATTGTCATTAAGTTTTCTATGAAATTGGAAAATAAATGTTACTCAATTTACGATAGTATCCAATGCAAATCGTTATTTTGACAGTTACACTCCTCGCGAGTTCATGTATCAAGCAATCAGGGATAAATTAACAAGTACAATTGTTGAGTCAAATAAACGGTGGTTATTATTCCCCGTTTACATTTTAACGGCATTAAAAGATGCTATAATCCAAGAAGCTTAATAATATCAAACCGCTTCATTTTAAAAAGTTCGTTTTTCAGTTCTTTACGCTTCTCTTTGTCATAAAGCAAGAAAAAGAGCTGCTGTATTTTCTTTTCCTTTATGGAACGCGGTATATATATTTTTCTTAAAGTGTAAGGATCAAATCCGGTATAAAACATTACTGAAGCGAGGGTCATCGGCGTCGGAGTAAAGTCCTGAACCTGTTCAAGCTTCATATTTAGTTTCTGTATATGAATAGAAAGATCCGCCATATCGTTAATTTCGCTTGCGGGCAGGCTTGAAATAAAATACGGTATTAATTGCTGGCGTAATCCGTATTCCCGACAAATTTCAGCAAATCTTTTGTATAAATGCAAAAACAAATCAAATGAAGGTTTACGCAGGAGTTTTAGAACTTTTTCCGAAGTATGTTCGGGAGCGACTTTTAACCTGCCCGAAACATGATAGACGACAAGTTCCTTGAAATATTCAAGCGCTGATAGATTAATGGGTTTGTTATTTTTATCCAAAATGAGATCATATCTGATGCCGCTTCCAACAGTAACTTTTTTTACTCCTTTTACTTTTCTCGCTTCTTTGTATAATTCAATGAGCGGAGTGTAACCGGTATCCAGATTTTTACAGAGAACAGGTTGCAAACAAGACGGCCGTTTGCAGGAGGCGCACTGTTTTAAATTGACACCCTTCATCTCGTACATATTCGCCGAAGGGCCGCCTAAATCGGTGACATGACCTTTAAAAGACGGATTATGAACAATCTCTTCCAGTTCTTTTAGTATGGAAGTTTTAGTACGGCTGGAAATAAATTTCCCTTGATGGGCAGAAATCGTACAAAACGAACACCCTCCAAAACATCCTCTGTGAATTGTGACAGAATCCTTGATCATTTCATATGCCGGAATCGGCTCTTTCCCGTCGTATCTGGGATGCGGCAAACGCGTAAACGGTAAATTATAAATACTATCGATTTCTTTCTGTGAAAGCGGCGGAAAAGCCGGATTTACAATCACCCATTCCTCCCGTGTTCTTTCAGCGAGAGTTCTCTGTTCAAGTTTATTAGATTCTTCTTCAATGATCACAAAATTGCGTGCAAAAGTTTTCCTGCTTTTTATACACTCTTCATAGGATGCCAGTATAACTATTTTATCATTTTGTAACACAGATAATTCCTTTACACAAAATGCCGTTTGAGGAATTTGTGTCATACTTTTTATATTTTCACCTTCGCATAATCTCTCTGCTGTTTCGACAACAGCTTTTTCAGCCATTCCATACATAAGCAGATCTGCATTCGAATCGAACAAAACGGAAGGTTTTAAAGAATCACTCCAATAATCATAATGTGTAAACCTTCGGAGTGAAGCTTCAATTCCTCCGATAATGACAGGAACTTGAGGATAGAGTGATTTCAGGATTTTTGAATACACTGATACCGCATAATCAGGCCTTTGTCCTGCTTTTTTCCCGGGTGTGAATGCATCATCGGAACGGAGACGTTTGTTTGCCGTATAGTGGTTCACCATCGAGTCCATATTGCCCGATGTCACTCCGAAGAACAGTTTTGGCTTTCCTAATTTCTTAAAATCCCTGAGGTCATCGCGCCAATTCGGTCGAGGGATAATAGCTACACGGTAACCCGCTTTTTTCAATACACGTGCAATAATCGCTATACCAAACGCAGGATGGTCGATAAAAGCATCTCCTGTAAAGAGAATAATATCCGCCTGCTCCCAGCCAAACTCCTTCATTTCTTTCACAGATGTGGGAAAGAAGTCGGTAAGTCTATTTGTTTGATTGTCTGCGCTTTTCATTTATCATTTAAAAATCAAAACCTAATGTCGTTGCATAATATAAGATTTAATGTAGCTACTCACCAAATTTTTAATTGTTGAACTCCTAACGGAGTTCCATATTTATTTTTTTTTCTTTTTACAAACGTACGACTCCTATGGAGTCGTAACAGAATCATCATTTTTCATTTCTACGCCATAAAAATTGAGCGTTCATAGTTCCAGAGGCCATAATCATCTAAAGCTCCGGAAGAATTCATTGTTAAATCTACAACAGGATCATCCTGGAAATATCTTTTTCAATTTCAATCCCGTAGGGATTGAACGTTTGTGGTTCCGGAAATTAGAGTATTTTGAACTCCAGAGGAGTTCCACAAAAAAATTATAAATACAGTCTCATTGCAGGCTTTGTCAAAAAAGCATCCTCCAAACAATAGCTTGAAAAAGATTTTTGAAATATTTGTTTATCGAGCATGTATTTTAAAAACAAACCTCGACTATGTTTTTAAATAATCGGGGTTTCAGAATAATATTACTATGATATTACTAAACTACACAATATACGTCGATGATGCTGTATCACCACCGCGGCCGGTCCAGTTCGTATGGAAGAACTCACCTCGCGGTTTATCGACGCGTTCATATGTATGCGCACCAAAATAGTCACGTTGTGCCTGGAGCAGATTCGCCGGCAGGCGTTTTTGGCGGTAACCGTCATAGAAAGCCAATGAAGAACTCATAGACGGCATCGGAATTCCGGCCTGTGCTGCCGTTGCAACAACTTTCCGCCATGATTCCTGGCAGTTTGTCATGATCTTTTTAAAATACGGGTCGAGAAGGAGATTCGTAAGTTTTGGATTTTTATCATATGCAGCTTTAATTTTTCCAAGGAAAGTGCTGCGGATTATACAACCTCCGCGCCAGAGAAGCGCAATTCCGCCGTAATTTAAATCCCATTTATATTCCTTCGCTGCTTCCTTCATCAACATATATCCCTGTGCATACGAAGTGAGTTTTGAAGCATACATTGCCTTGCGAATATCTTCCACGATCTTTTTCTTATTCCCTGTAATTCTTTTCTTCGCCGGTCCCTTTAAAATCTTTGAAGCGATAACGCGCTCGTCTTTTATAGCAGAGAGACACCGTGCGAATACGGCTTCTGATACCATCGTCATCGGAATACCAAGGTCGAGAGCCGCGACACTTGTCCATTTGCCTGTTCCTTTTTGTCCGGCTGTATCTAAAATCGAATCGACGACATATTTTTTCTTTTCATCTTTATAGTTCAGAATATCCCGGGTGATCTCGATAAGATAGGACTTTAACTCGCCTTCGTTCCATTCTTTGAAGACTTCATACATCTCTTTATTACTCATTCCCAGGCCTTCTTTCATCATCTGATAGCATTCGCAGATAAGCTGCATATCGCCGTACTCAATGCCGTTATGAACCATCTTGACGAAATGGCCGGCGCCATTATCGCCGACCCAATCGCAGCACGGCGTACCGTCTTCGACCTTCGCCGCAATTGCCTGGAAGATCGGTTTCACAGACGACCATGCCGCTGCCGAACCGCCGGGCATAATAGAGGGGCCTTTTAACGCACCTTCTTCTCCCCCTGAGACACCTGTACCGATAAAAAGCAATCCCTTGCTCTCTAAATATTTTGTTCTTCGGATTGAATCAGGAAAATGTGAATTACCTCCATCGATAATAATATCACCTTCTTCGAGAAACGGAATAAACTTCTCGATGAATTCATCCACTGCTCTTCCTGCTTTTACCATAAGCATTACCTTACGCGGACGTTTTAGAGCTGCAACGAGTTCTTGAATCGAATGCGTACCGATAAATTTCTTTCCAACACCGCGGCTCTGTAAAAACTTATCCACTTTATCTACCGTACGGTTAAATACAGCAACAGTAAATCCCCGGCTCTCGATATTCAATACAAGATTCTCGCCCATGACTGCTAACCCGACTAATCCAAAATCAGCTTTTTGTTCCATTTTTTATCTTCCTTTAAGTAAGTAGTTGATATGTTGACAACAAAATAAATTTAAAATTATTTAAAACGACCCCGATATGCCCATAAACCTAATGCCGGATTGGAAATATAGAAGATTTTCTCTCCGTCTGGCAAGATGTTGAAACCGTCATTAAGCTTTTCCGGATCGTACTTTCTCTTCATTTCAGATAACTCAGAATAATTAAAATTGACACTTTCGATTTCTTGTTTTGTAAGATATCCCGGGCAATACGTAATTAAGAAACGCCCTTCCGACGAACCATGTATCAAATGTGCTGCCGCACCTAAATTACTTTTAAGGTCATCGCATTTTTTCACCAGCTCCAATACTTTTTGTGTGCCGACATAGCCGTATTTACGGATCAATGTATCGATCTGTTTATCCTCGCCGAATTCTTTTAAAGCCGGTGCAAGAATGACCAGTGCTCCCCCGTCGGCGAGCGCCATTCGCGTACGATAGACGCTTTTATTGCCCAGCCAGGTGCTTTTAAATTCCGACGGATCAAGATACACGACAACTTTGTTAAACGGTTCTTCAACCATATGAAAATTTACTTTAAGCGACAAAGCCGCTGCAAGATTAAAGCATTCAATATCATCGCCGATGTAAAGGCCGCGGATTTTCAGCTGTCCATCTGCATCAGCTGAAACTACAGTCAGTACATAGATTATCGGCAGATGTTTCATAAAATGGTCTGATGCGTAATTACATACACGCCGAACAGGATTATCCGCACGCCCCATGATGCGTTCCATTCCGTACACCGCGCCTATAAAATGGCTTCGATTAATCCCTTCCGAGCCGCCCGTACCCACGAGTATGTTTTTATTATAATTTGCCATGCCGATCACTTCATGCGGTACAACCTGGCCGATCGAGAGAATAAGATCGAAATTACCTTCAACGAGAAGTTTATTCACCTGTGCTTTCCAGGCAAAGTCCAACTTTCCTTCTGATTGTTGATAGATAAAATCGGACGGGACTTCTCCGAGCGTAGTTACATCCCTGCGCCAATCGTGAACGCGGAAAAGATTGCGCGGTGTATTGCCAAACATAGTGAAAATTTCCTGATCGGTCATCGCTTTATGTGTACCGAGTGCCGGCAGGATATCTGTAAGTCTTTCCTTGTAATATTCCCATATTAAGCGCGTGAGTGTCCCTGCCTGAGAATGAAAGCGGGTAAAGTCAGGCGGAATAGCCAATACTTTTTTCTTTTCACCTAATTTTAAAAAAGCCTGAGAAAGTCCGTTCCTCAGATCTTCAACATTGAGAGCCTCGATTTCCGAGCCGCGACTGTAAAGCAGCATGTTACATACTCCTCTCTGTTATCTGCTCATACAACATAAAAACATCTGCGATAATTCCCCGATGATATCGCTTCTTCCGTTCTTTAGATGTGACATTCAGAAACATGTCCGACGGTTCACTTTTGCATAAAACTCAGTTTAAAACATTTACTGTATTATTACACACTTATCCAAAATAAGTATTTTAATCAAATGACCTACGAAAAATATGGATAT
>CAZYAM010000030.1:9991-27049 GCA_964645575.1 uncultured Ignavibacteriaceae bacterium | reverse complement strand
TTTCGAAATTTAACAAGAGGAACTGTAATTTTCGGAGCAGTGTAACGAACAGGCTTTTTTCTAATGCATAATTCCAGATGATCAACTGCTTTTTCAACGCTCATCATAAACGGTTTAACATCTCCTTTCGCCATTTTGGTATCGACGAAACCGAAACGCACATTTGTTACGTAGACACCTTTAGGCTTTAAGGCCAAAGCCAGGCTTTCGAGATAACTTGATAAACCTGCTTTAGATGCATAATAGGAGGGCGCTTCGGATGAAAGCAATTCATCGGCAAGACTCGAAATGCCTATAAAGTGGCCCTGTCCTTTTTTAATCATCTGAGGAATCACTGCTGCCGCCGTTTTTACCATACAGGTAAGATTGACGTCAATGATCCTTGCTTCACCATTCATATTAAGAGGATCGAACAGTTCGCCGATTCCGGCAAAGTATATGCACAGATCTACCGGATCTTTCATCACTAATTCATTCATCAAGTCCAAGTAATTTATATTGCTCACATCTGCAACTTGATGATGATAAGATGCGTCTTTAATTGGTGATTCACTTCTGGAAATGCCTATAATATTCCATCCGGCTTCGAGGAGCCGCTTAGTCGCAGCCAGACCGATGCCGTCAGAATTTCCAATTAGTATTGCTTTTTGATGCATTTAAAGTTCTCCGAGTTAAAAAGGATGAAATTGTTTTTTAAATATGGCTTGTATTTTTTTAACTACGACGTGGGCGCTTTTATATGATGTGTGTTTAGAATTCTCTGAGGCGATGTGGCATGCTCGTCTAACCTCTTTAATCTCCGGCGAGCAGGTGAGAATCACTATTGAGATAGTAGAAAATATTTATGTCAGTTGCAATATGTAAAACATGGTAGGGGTTCAATATATTGAACCCCTACACATAATTCGTGTGCCGGGGAAATTTAATATGAGAACAGCCGCTCGTTAATCCGGAAAAGTATCTGGTGCGAGGAGTTGTTAACAGTTGACTGCAATGAGTCTATCATTATCCTGTTTACTTCAACAAATGACAGGTCGGTTATGTTTGCAAGATTGATGCGCGCATTCAGAACGGCCCCCTCACAAGCGGCTCCTATCATCAAGACGGCGACACCGGCGTCAGTAAGAGTATTTTTATTTCCTTTTTCACTTACAATTCTTAAAAGCGCTATTGCATCGGCACAAAGTTCTAAAAGCAAAACGGGCACAACAGTAGCATCTTTAAACGCTGTCTGGATTGCGGCTGTTCGATGTGCACTCTGTTCTTCAGTATCTTTCGGAAGCCGATATGCATCTATAACCTTTTTGAATGCTTTCGTGTCTTCATCGACAAGAGATGTGAATTTATCACGAAGTTTTTCGCATTTTATCAACACACTTTCCAGCTCAATCTGAATTGTGACATTGGGATTTTTCCCCATAGTTATACGGCATACCATCGATCCTAATGCGGCTCCCAGCGACGCAGCAAGAGCGGAAACACTTCCGCCTCCGGGGGCAGGGGAGTTGGATGCCGTTTCATCGAGAAATTGGGAAACAGATTGCGATTTGAGCATGTGGAACTCCTAATAATCACAACCACTTATTCTTTAATACAAATTAACAGTATAAAAATATCCACCACCCCTGCCTAAAGTGTATCTGCGTAGCTATTGTAATTCCGCTTCGCGGATTTTCTTCCTACGCTCCTCCTCAAAGAGGAGGCCTGCCCGCCGCACAAAGTATGCTTTGGCAGGCGGGGGATAAAGGGGGGAGTGTTTTTGATATTCTATTAAATCATATATTCAATTATCTTTTTCTTCGGATCGAACGGCTCAAACCGGCTTAATCCTAATTTTCTGACGGCAAGTGAAACATATTCCTCTTCAGTAAGTTCTTTATCAACAGAATAGAACTTGCCCGCCTGCAATATTGCATTGAGCGGAGCGAGTCCGACCAGTTCGCTCCCGGAGACATCGATTCCAAGAAAGCGAGCCTGCTTCTTCACTTCTTCATATGCTTTATGCATGGATGTTATTTCGTAATCCACGAGATTGATTGAGACTTGCGATATTTTATAGCGTTCAAGATAAACACCCATGGCTTTAACTGCTTTGAGAGTACCGGGAATTCTGATAACCTCGTCAAGGTCGTTCTTCATCGCATTGCCGAATTCGTCTTTTCTCGGCCTGCCGCTTTCACGTATGCGCAGGGCAATTTCCTGGGCATGATGCTCGTTGATTGTATTGAGATTTACATTATACGCAATAAGAATTTTCCGTGCACCCGTCACGGTAGCGCCGGATTTTGCATTGAAAACGGGTTCGCCAAAGTCCGGTTTCCAATCAGTATCCTTCAGCTTGTCTGCCAATCCTTCATACTCGCCTTTGCGGATATCGGAAAGATTTTTCCGCTGTGGTGAACGTGCGGCAAATTCATATAGATAAATCGGAATGTTCAACTCATTTGCAACTCGTTCTCCGAATTTCTCGGAGAGTTTTATGCAGTCATCCATTGTTACATCGCTGATGGGAACAAACGGTACAACATCGGCAGCGCCGATGCGGGGATGTTCGCCTTTGTGCTGTGTCATATCTATGCGTTCGGCAGCGGTTTTAGTTGCCTGAAATGCGGCTTCTACCACAACGTCCGGTTCCCCGACGAAAGTTACTACGGTTCGGTTGTAGTCTGCATCCGGTTCTATGCTGAGCAAGTGTGCTCCGGGAACATTTTTAATACTCTCGCCAATAGCGTCGAGTGTTTCTTTGTTCCTTCCTTCGCTGAAATTAGGGACGCATTCCACGGTTTGACTCATAGGAACCTCTTTCCGTTTTAAAAATCCAAATACGTTCCATGTTTGATCAATTTTGCAACATGATCAATGCCGTAATGATACATAAGATATCGATAATTCGGCACATTAAATAAAACAATATCGGCTTGCTTCCCGACTTCAATACTGCCGAGTGTATTTGAGAGTCCAAGTGCCGCTGCGCCGTTGATCGTTGCCGCGCATATTGCTTCTTCCGGTGTCAGCGACATTTGTGTGCAGGCGATAGTCATCATCAACGGCATTGAATGGGACATACAGGAACCCGGATTGAAGTTCGATGCAATCGCCAGAGGAATACCGGAATCGATGATCTTTCGTGCAGGTGCGTATTCGCAGTTCAAGAAGAATGATGTGCCCGGAAGTATTACGGCGATCGTTCCCGATTGCTTCAGTGCAGAAATACCGGCATCATCGATTTTTTCCAGGTGATCGGCCGATATTGCTCCCATTTCGGCTGCAAGCTTTGATGCGCCGATTTGCGAGAGTTGATCGGCGTGAATTTTAATACCAAATCCTAACGATTTTGCAGTCTCGAAGATTATCCGGCATTGTTCAACAGAAAAATATCCTGACTCGCAAAAAGCATCGCAGAATTTTGCCAATTTGTGATTTGCAACGTACGGGAGCAGTCGTTTGCAAATGAGATCCACATAGCCGGCAGGATCTTCTTTGAATTCTTCCGGAATCGCATGTGCTCCGAGGAATGTCGGCACAATATTCATTAGGCCTTCATCCCCAAGTTCATTGATTATATAAAGCATCTTGATTTCGGCGTCTTCATTTAATCCGTATCCGGATTTAATCTCAACGGTTGTGGTTCCTTGCTTCAGCATGGTATCGAGGTGACGGCTTGCGAGCTTCTTTAATTCCTTTTTGGAAGTTTCGCGTGTTGCACTTACGGTACTAAGAATTCCTCCGCCTGAAACTGCAATTTCCTGATATGATTTTCCCTCCGTGCGTAATGCGAATTCATTTTCGCGGCTTCCTGCAAAGACCGTATGTGTGTGGGAATCGACAAATCCGGGAAGTGCAATAAGATTGGAAGCATCGATAGTATCGATGGAGTCGTCAGGTTCCTGTGAGAGTTTTGTGCTCGGACCGATCCATGAAAAAAGCCCGTCCTGAATCATAACCGCTGCATTTTCGATGATGCCGAGATCCCTCATCTCTGTACCGGATTTATACGGCTTGCCTTTTGTACTAACGGTTACAAGCTGTTTGATGTTCTTAATGAGTAAATTCATAAGAAAATAACGAGTT
Organism: uncultured Ignavibacteriaceae bacterium; assembly: GCA_964645575.1. Lineage (GTDB taxonomy): Bacteria > Bacteroidota > Ignavibacteria > UBA10030 > UBA10030 > Fen-1298. The sequence continues at coordinate 22,978 of CAZYAM010000030.1, read as the reverse complement.
TCTTGGAGGGCAAATAACGAAGATTATACTTCGGAAGCAAGTTTAAGCTGCGTTAAAGAAATATCCCATGAGAATCATTCATTCTTGTGCAGACATCGGTATACGTATGCCGAATTTCTCCGCATTTTCAATTGCACGTTTATATCCGGCATCGGCGTGACGGATAATTCCCAAGCCGGGATCATATGTCAATACTCTTTGCAATCGTGCTTCCGCTTCTTTTGTTCCATCGGCAACGACTACCATCCCGGCGTGAATCGATAATCCGATACCGACTCCGCCGCCGTGGTGAACGCTTACCCAGCTTGCGCCTCCGGAAGTATTGAGCAGTGCATTAAGGATTGGCCAATCGGCTACGGCATCGCTTCCGTCGAGCATTTTCTCGGTCTCGCGATTCGGCGATGCAACGCTCCCGCAATCGAGATGATCGCGGCCGATAACGAGCGGGGCGCTTACTTCACCGCGTGCAACGAGATTATTGAAAATCGATCCTATCTTAGCGCGTTCGCCGTATCCAAGCCAGCAAATGCGTGCCGGTAATCCCTGGAAATCGACTTCATCCTGCACTTTTTTTATCCAGTTGCATAACTGTTTATTTTTGGGAAATGTTTCCAGTATTGCACGATCGGTTCGATAAATATCTTCCGGATCGCCGGAGAGCGCCGCCCATCTGAACGGGCCTTTACCGTCGCAAAAAAGCGGACGAATATATTCCGGTACAAATCCGGGAATATCAAATGCTTTTTTTACTCCGTTTTCAAACGCCTGACCGCGTATATTGTTGCCGTAATCGAAAACAACTGCACCTTTCTGCTTCAACTTCAGGAGCCCTTTAACATGTTCTGCAATGGAATTTTTGGACAACACGGAATATTTCTTCGGATCTTTTTTACGAAGTGAAAGTGCCTGTGCATACGGTATTCCGGCAGGCACGTATCCGTTCAGCGTATCGTGTGCGGATGTCTGGTCGGTAACTATATCGGGTAGTATTTTTCCCGCTGCAATTTTGGGTATAATTGCCGCTGCATTCCCGAGTAATGCGACGGAGATCGGCAGTTTCTTTTCTTTTGCCGCACGCACCTGTGCTAATGCATCGTCAAGATTATTTGTCATGGTGTCGAGGTAGCTTGTTTCGAGACGGCGCTTGATGCGCTGGAGATCGACCTCAACGACAAGGCAGGCGGCTCCATTCATAGTTGCAGCGAGCGGCTGAGCACCGCCCATGCCGCCGAGTCCGGATGTTAGTAGAAATTTACCCGAAAGGCTTCCATGAAAATGTTTTGCTGCAATAGCAGAAAATGTTTCGTACGTTCCTTGAAGAATCCCCTGCGTACCTATATATATCCAGCTTCCCGCTGTCATTTGTCCGTACATCGTCAGGCCAAGGCCTTCCAGCCTGCGAAATTCATCCCATGTCGCCCATTTCGGTACAAGCATGGAATTGCTGATGAGTACTCTGGGCGCATTTTCATGCGTCTTAAATATACCGACGGGTTTGCCGGATTGAATCAGCAGCGTTTCATCGTTCTCTAATTTTTTTAAGCTGCTTACAATTGCATCATAGCACTGCCAGTTGCGCGCTGCTTTTCCGGTCCCGCCGTAGACAATTAATTCTTGAGGTTTTTCGGCGACATCCGGATCCAGGTTGTTCATAAGCATACGCAATGCAGCCTCCTGAATCCAGCCTTTGCAGGTAAGTTGTTTGCCGTGTGGGGTGCGAATGGTACGTGATGTTTTTTTCATATATGACCTCAGTTATGACTGAGTGTTCTTAACAGACGATTTACAATTTGCGATCGAGATCGGATTCTATATTGCATTAAAGCTTGTATCCGACTTTGCGCAGGAAGTCTTTTCTCCATTTGATGTCGTTATCGGTTTCGATGCCTTTTGTTTTTATCCCGTCGATGACACCGAGGATACCGCGGCCTTGTTCGGTTTCTGCGACTATAACTTCCACCGCGTTGGCCGTAGCGCAGTAGATACTGCATACTTCCGGTATGTTCTTTATAGCATTGAGAATATTGACAGGGAATCCGTTTTCAATAAAGAGAATAAAACAGTGTCCGCATGAAAGCGCCGTTGCGTTATTCTTCGCCATTTCAACGAGTTTATCGTCATTACCGATCCAGCGGACAAGTGCTTTTCCGGAAGATTCGCAGAAGCCCAATCCGAATTTCATTTGCGGATTTGTCTGTACGACGGCTTCATAGATATCTTCAACCGTTTTTATAAAATGCGATTGTCCAAGTATAAAATTGGTCTCCTCCGGCTTTTCGATTTTTACGACTTTTAGTTCCATAGAATAATCCTTTGTTTACAGTTTGATGAATTTTAAAATTGTATCAACGTGTATAAGCTGCTTCAATATTCCGGTTCCCGGACGAACGGGTTCAAGAACTTCGACAAAAGCCAGGCTGCATTTCTTCATTTCTATATTGGATTTTTCGTTGCTGCCTATAAGCAGTGAAATCGTTTCCGACAGAAACGGTTCGTGCCCGACCAGGAGTACGGATTCGACATCAAATTCAGTGATATGCTTGAATAATTGTTTTGGATTTGTACCGTTCACGAGGTACTCGGATGTTTCGATGCGAGGCGCTTTAATGAACGACTGTACGATTGCTCCCGTTTCACAGGCGCGTGCCAGAGGGCTGGTGAGAATAATATTTATACATGTTTTGGTATGCTGCAGGAATTTACCGACAGATGAGGCCTGCTTATTTCCGAGGCCGGTCAACGGGCGCTCGTTTTCATGGAAACGGGAATGAGAAGAAGCATCGCCATGTCGCAGGAAATAGATCTGCATAGTGTGCTGCCGATGTTTTAAATGACGCGTATGTGCACAGAAAGAGCCGCGAAATAAGCTTGTTACTCTTTTATTAAATTGTATTGTTGGATTTTTGTATAAAGTGTTTTAAGACTGATACAAAGAATCTGCGCTGCAGTGTTTTTATTCCATCCGACGGTTTTCAGGACCCCTGCAATATGCGCTTTTTCTATGTCGCGAATCGAGACGGCGGTTCCTATTTGCGGGCCGCCTGCCTGTCCCCCTGCTTCTTTAAGCAATGAAGGCCGCCTGCCGATTGGCAGCGAGATGTCTTCAATACGGATCAGATTGTCTTTACATAGAATACTGGCGCGTTCAATGACATTTTCTAATTCGCGAACATTACCGGGCCAGTCATATTTCATCAGAAGTTCGAGAGCCTTAGGTTCCATCATTTTAATTTCACGGGGATGCACGCGGCTTTTCAAAAAGTAATCTACCAGTAACGGTATATCTTCCGGCCTTTCACGAAGCGACGGCACCGATAGTGTAATGACGTTAATTCGGTACATCAAATCCTCTCGAATATTTCCGTTAATGACTTCGTCGTGCAAATTCTTATTTGTGGCGGATATAATTCTGACATCCGATTTGAGATTCTTGTTGCCCCCAACACGACGGTATTCTCCGGTTTGAAGGAAGCGTAGGAGTTTTGGCTGAATCATCAAACTGATCTCGCCGATTTCGTCGAGGAAGAGTGTGCCGCCGTTTGCGATTTCAACAATGCCCTGTTTCATCGCATGCGCGTCCGTGAATGCGCCTTTTTCATGACCGAATAACTCGCTTTCGAGAAGATTTTCAGGTATGGAGGCGCAGTTCAATGCAACGAACTGCATATCCTTGCGATAGCTGTTTCTATGCAGGAAGTTTGCGATAAGTTCTTTTCCCGTGCCGCTTGAACCCTGAATGAGTACCGGAGAATCTGTCGGTGCAACTTTTGCAGTAATGTTAAGCAGTTCCAGCATTACTTTGCTTTCGCCGATGATGTTGTCTGCAAATGTATGGCGCGCAAGCTCGGTCTTGAGAACCTTGTTTTCGATACTCAGACGCTTGCGTTCTACCGCGCGTTCAATGACTGATATCAGCTCATCGCTGCTGTAAGGTTTTGTAACATAATCGTATGCCCCCAACTGCATGCACTCGACTGCGATCTTTACATCATGAACGCCGGTGAGCATAATAACCTGCGTATCATAGGAATGCTCACGGATGAATTTTAGCACCTCTACACCATCCACGCGGGGAAGTTTGACATCCAGCAGCACTAGATCGAATGTCCGCTGCTGAAGGGAGTTGATTGCTACAACGCCGTCTTTTGCTATTTCGACTTTGTAGCCTCCCTGGATAAGCATGGTCTCGAGGACTTGAAGAAATGTCTCTTCATCATCGACGGCAAGAATGGAAATTGATTCTGGTTTCATAAGAGTATTATAAATAAGTATATCATTATCGAATTGGAAGCGCGAAAAAGAAGGTTGCTCCCTTATCGACTTCCGATTCCACCCAAATTTTTCCGTTATGTGCTTCAATAATGCGTTGTGAAACAATCAATCCGAGCCCGGTTGATTTTTCTTCTTTCGATTTACCGGAAACAAGATCACGGTAACGGTCGAATATCAAAGATAATTTCTCTTTCGGAATCCCGGGTCCGCTGTTAAATACCGAAACTACTTCATGATCTGTCGGCTGCTGTCCTTCTTCGAGTATTATTGCGATCTTTCGTACTTGTACGACAATCGAACCTTGCGGCGGAGTATGTTGAATAGCATTGCTTAAAAAATTATGCAGCACCTGGTCGATTTTTTCTGAGTCGTACTCCAGAGGAGGTAAATCGGGTTCGGCATGGAAATCAAGCGTGATTTTACTTGATTGAATGGGAACATGAAATTCATGTGCGGCATTCTGCACCGATGTGCCGAGATTACCGATGCCCTTATTCAATCGTACTCTGCCGCCTTCAAGTTTTGTCAGGTCCATCATGTCGGTAAGAAGGCCGATTACCTTATCGATTGATGTGGTCATATAGCCGAGGAGTTCCTTTTGATGGTCGCCGAGTGAGCCTGCCATTCCTTTCAATAAATACCCAATGCTCTGGCGAAGTCCGGCAATAGGATTGTGGAGATCGAAGAGTAAGCGGGCAGTATGCTCGGTTTGCAGACGCCGAATACGATCTTCGGCGTTACGCGCCTGAATGATGCCCTTAAGCTGTGGAACGAGCTGGTCCATGTCAACGGGTTTGGTAAGATATTCTTTTGCTCCAAGCTTCATCGCTTCCACCGCCATACTGACATCACTCATTCCGGTCATCATGACGATTTCTGTTTGTGCTGAATTCTTTTTGATGTAACGCAGGACTTCCAATCCGTTTGCACCGGGCATCTTGATGTCGAGGAGTGCTATATCATAGTCTTTCGCCTGCGTCTTTTTGATCGCTTCTAAACCGTCTCCAACCTCTTCTACTTCAAATCCTTCGTCTCTCAGCCAGGCGGCTATTGTTGTCCGCAGGGCGTCTTCATCGTCAGCAATAAGAACTTGAATATTATCTTCGTCCATACATGATTACTCAAATCGGCATATAAAATATACATAGCAAACTGCAGCCGGAAAGGCTTCAGCACCGCAAAACAGCTTTTTTTAAACATAATCTGCCGTTGGAGATTATAAACAGATTCACCTGAAAAGTCAATTGCTTTCTCCTCATTTTATGGTCTTAAAGAAAAGTTGAATTTGACGATACTCACTACTACATTAGACCATCAATTTCAATAACACCTTCGGTTTTGTTATGAAAAACCATATCCTCGACGGTAATCAGCTTACTATTCCTCAAATATTTGACCTCGCCCGCGAAAAAGCACGCGCGAAGCTGAGTCTATCGGCGAAGCGGAAAATTATTCGGGCAAGAAGGCTTATTGACCGCTGGGTAGCTGACGGCGAAACAGTCTATGGTGTGACGACCGGTTTTGGAGAATTTTCCAATATACGAGTGAATAGAGAAAATATCGGGCAGCTTCAAGAAAATCTTATTTTCAGCCATGCCGCAGGTGCCGGGGATATGATGCCGGTTGAAATAGTGCGTGCGATGATGGTATTGCGAATCAACGCACTGGCAAAAGGATATTCCGGAATCCAGCTTTCGACCATAGAATTGTTATTGAAAATGTTTAACCATGGCATTGTTCCGATTATTCCCTCGCAAGGATCTGTCGGTGCGAGCGGAGACCTTGTGCAGCTTGCACATTTGGTACTGGCGATGATGGGAAAGGGAAAAGTAATTCAGAATAAGAAAGCTAAAGCAAGTCAAAAAAGAAAAGAGAATGGTGAAAAGGCAGAAGTTATAGATGCAGCGGCAGCATTACGGTATAATGGACTTCAACCTATAAAGCTGAAGGCAAAAGAAGGTCTTGCCCTGATTAACGGCACGCAGATGATGACGGCGTACGCTGCGCTGGCGGTTCATCAAGCGAAACTTTTAACGAAGATCACCGATATAGCATCGGCTGTCAGTGTAGAGACACTGCGAGGAAGCGATACGGCGTACGACGAACGTATACATAAGCTTCGTCCATATAAAGGTCAGATGGATGCGGCAAAAAATATGCGAAGGCTTATGCTCAACAGCGAGCTTCGCGAGTCGCATCGTCGCAATGATCCAAGAGTACAGGATGCTTATTCAATTCGGTGTATTCCACAAGTGCATGGCGCTTCACGCGATATAATTGATTATATTTACGATAAGGTTTCCATCGAGATCAATTCGGTGAACGACAATCCGATCATCTTTCCGGAAGACGGCATTCATCTTGAAGGCGGTAACTTTCATGGCCAGCCGATGGCCTTTGCGATGGATTTTCTTGCTATAGCGTTATCGGAACTGGCAAATATTTCTGAGCGCCGAATTGAACGACTGGTAAACGGTTCACTCAGCGGGCTGCCGAGATTTCTTACACCGAACGGCGGACTTAACTCAGGCTTGATGATTGCACAGTATACCGCTGCCTCGCTTGTATCGGAGAATAAAGTACTGGCACATCCGGCAAGCGTGGATTCTATCCCGACGTCTGCAAATCAAGAAGACCATAATAGTATGGGTTCCATCAGTGCGCAAAAAGCATGGCGCGTACTGAAAAATACACAAACGGTTCTCGCCATCGAGCTGCTTTGTGCTTGCCAGGGCATGGATTTTGCCCGGACATTGAAAAGTCCGAAACCGTTAAAGTCCGGCGAGGGAACAGAAGCAGCATATCGGTTTGTTAGAAAGCATATAAAGCATCTTGAGCAGGACCGTGTTTTGTACAATGATATTCAAAAAGCACTGGCGTTGGTTGAAAATGGAAGTATCCTCAATGCAGTCGAGAAAAGAATAGGATCCCTGAATTGACGAATTTACTAATTCGCCGACAGGATGACGTTACATGAAATTCGAAAGAGAATTTATACGCACGCTGCCGAAGGTTCTTCTTCACGATCACCTCGACGGCGGAGTACGTCCGCAGACATTAATTGATCTTGCAAGCGAGCAAAAGTATGATATGCTGCCGGCAGCCGATGCCGGCAAGTTGGCAAAATGGTTTCAACGAGGCGCAGTGCGCGGGAATTTGTCGCTCTTTTTAGAAGGATTTAAACATACCTGCAGTCTGATGAAAAGAGAAGAAGCTCTTGAACGTGTTGCATACGAAATGCTGGAAGACATGAAGAATGACGGAGTTGTGTACGTAGAGACCCGTTTTGCCCCTGTGTTTCATCTCGGCAAGGAACTATATGCCCGTAAAGCGGTAACAGCAGTGCTCAGCGGACTTGAGCGAGGCAAGAAGGACTTCGGTGTTCATTACGGCCTCATTATATGTGCAATGCGGCATATGGATCCTTCTGTTTCTTTAGAAATGGCGGAGCTCGCTGTGGATTTCAGAGATCACGGCGTTGTAGGATTCGATCTTTCCGGCGAGGAAGGCGGTTATCCGCCGAAGAAACATATCGATGCATTTCATTTTATTCAACGCGAAAATTTCAACATCACTGTTCACGCAGGCGAGGCGTTCGGAAAGGAATCTATCTGGCAGGCTGTACAATGGTGCGGCGCCCATCGTATCGGCCATGCAACTCGTCTTATCGAAGATATGCGCGTCAAAGAAGGTGAAGTATCGAACATGGGAACACTCTCTCAGTATATACTGGATAAACGTATCCCGCTTGAAATCTGTCTTACCAGTAATGTGCATACAGGTGCAATCCAGAGTTTGGAAGAACATCCATTCGGTATTCTCTACAGGTACAAATTCCGCTGTACACTTAATACCGACGATCGTTTAATGAGTAATATTACACTGACTGATGAGTACTGTACCGCAGCGGAAACATTCGATTTGAAATTTGATGATCTGGAAAAATTGACCATCAATGCAATGAAAAGCGCTTTTATGCCTTACAAACAACGCATTGGATTTATTTATAAAATACTAAAACCGGCTTTTGTAAAAGCAAAAGAACCACTAAGGGAAATATAAAGATGATTATGAATTTCTTTTTATTTTTTATTCTCTATTTTTTTGGAGGGCATATGGAAACATCAAATATTCACTGGTTTGGCAATGCGGCTTTTCGCATCGAAGATGACAGCACGCAAATTTATATCGACCCGTACAGACTTCCGGCGAATCTGCCCAAAGCAGATATTATTTTTGTTACCCATTCACATTTCGACCATTTCTCGATGGATGATATTGCCGGGATAAAAAAGGAGAGTACTATTATCGTTTCCACGAAAGACGTAACATCTAAGATTGGAAAAGGGACGGTAACGGTCGTCCCCGGGCAGAATTACACGGTCGGCAGGCTAAAAGTTGTTACAATGCCGGCATACAATCTTAATAAGAAGTTCCATCCCAAGGGCAACAATTGGGTCGGGTACATCATTACATTATCGAGCGGTAAAAAAATCTATCATGCCGGCGACACAGATCATATACCTGAGATGCAGAAAGTTGTAACTGATATTGCCATGCTGCCATGCGATGGAATATATACAATGACGCCGCGGGAGGCTGCAGAAGCAGCCAATATTTTTAAACCGAAAGTCCTTATTCCCATGCATTGTGGAGATGCAGACAAATCGAAAGCAAATGCTGAGGAAGTAAAAAGGCTGTTTAAAGGTGAGACCGTAATAAAAATACAGGAACGCTAAGGCGTAAACGTACGCGCCGTTGTTTTGTCAATTTGAATTAGTATTTTTAGGTAAAAACCGTTTAACAATCGCAGACTCACCGTCTTAACATCGGTTTAAGTGCCGGCAGTATTCTTAATTACTTGACAGTCACGGATGAAATACATCCATTAGAACAAGTAACGTGAAAACTAAAATCATGCCCGTTTTGTGAACCGCTGATATCAAAAGAAACCATACCGGGTTGACAACCGAGGTTTGTGAAAGTGTAGTCTTGATACTTTACGCTGTTACATCCAACAATCTCAGGAACGTTTGATGCTTCCGGTGTATTTGTCGTCCCGTCGTCATTACAACCGATTAAGAGAGTAATTATTAGAAAAAAGAAAAGTGATAACGGATGTTTTGACTGAGTAGATTTTCATATTTGACTCCTTTCACAAATATTTAAATCATTTTTTCATCTGCATAAACCGTTCACGATCGCGTCGATGAATTCGTATTTTTATTCTTACATGTTCATTTTCGTATGTTCGTTCGAGCACTTCGCCGATATCGTACAATTGTGCAATGATCTTTTGGCGTGAATCCGGCAGCACGACTTCTTCAATGGTGAATTCTTTCTCCAGAAGTTTTGCAACTTCATCTTTGAATCCGGCAATATTTATTCCGCGTGCCGCAGATATAAAAACCCGATTCGGGTATTTTTCGGCAAGTGTCGGTAAAATGCTTCGGTCCTGCAGAAGGTCGATTTTATTGAATACTATAAGAACCGAAGTATCCCCCGCGCCAAGATCTTCAAGAGTCTCCTGTGCAACGTTAATTTGATCCTCATAAAACGGATTTGAGACATCTACCACATGTAAAAGAATATCAGCCTCGGTTATTTCCTCCAATGTACTCTTGAATGATGCGACAAGATGATGAGGGAGTTTTTTTATGAATCCTACGGTATCCGTCATAAGAATTGAAACAGCTGAATTGAGCGGTACGAGTCGAGTCGTCGGATCAAGCGTCGCAAAAAGCCGGTTTTCAACAAAAACATCGGAACCGGAAAGCAGGTTAAGAAGCGTAGATTTTCCGACGTTAGTGTACCCGACGAGCGCAGCACGGGTATGTTTCATACGCCCTTTACGCTGTGTGATGCGTTGTTTAGAGATGCGTTGCAGCTTCTCTTTCAAATGACTTATACGCGTGCGTATTAATCGGCGGTCTGTTTCAATCTGTGTCTCACCCGGTCCTTTAGTACCGATGCCTCCGAATTGTTTCGACAAGTGTGTCCATTGACGTGTAAGGCGAGGCAGGAAGTACTCGAGCTGAGCAAGTTCTACCTGTGTTTTTGCTTCGCTTGACTTTGCGCGTGTTGCGAAAATGTCGAGAATCAGACCGCTGCGGTCGAGCACTTTGCACTCAAGCTGGATTTCAAGATTTCGTACCTGTGCAGGCGTGAGGTCGTCGTCGAAAATAACAAGCGGTATCTTCTCTTCCTGCAGCCGTTTGTGCAGTTCCTCGACTTTCCCTTTTCCGATAAATGTTGCGGGTTCAGGACGGTCCCGGTCCTGTGTTATTCTGCCTGCAACTTCAGCACCTGCAGTATCGGCAAGCAACGCGAGCTCGGTGAGGGATTCATCGACCTCCATTTTGGAATTAAGACGTGAAGGCATTCCTACGAGAATGCATTTTTCCCTGCCGGTTTGAGCTAATTCAATCATAGGCGTATTTGATTACCCATTCGTTTGTACGGATTTTGTTGTAATAGATCGTTTGCTGTTTCGTGCTACAAACATTTCCACAATAGCGATTAACAGCGCGGCGATCAAGAATTGTCTCCAGAGTTCAGCGCCAAAGCGCGATTCAGCAATGATGCGCTGTGCTTCCTGTGGTTGTTGTACTGTATGTACAACATTTTGAGCAATGCCAAGACGTTCCAAAACATTTTCCCGTCGTTTCTCATCTGACGGATTTATATTAGACTCATCGGGATCGATATTAACTGCAAATTTATCGATGACAAGATTACTTGCTTTAACGGTATAGAAACCGTTAAGATCCGTATCGGAGAAACGCATGCTTTTATCTGCCGTAAGCTGCCGTGTATTGACAAGTGTTTCCGTCCCTCCCGGTTTAGTTACTGTAAGTATGGATGCAGCCGAATTGCGAATACGGATAGTCCTTTCTTCGCCGGCTAATAATGAAGGATCGGCTGTTTGTTCTTGCGTGAGATATGCAATTGAACGATGTATCAGCGGTACAAATAATCCTTTTACAGGGAAATCGGACCATTCCTTATTTGCAGCGATACTAATCATTAAGACGCGGCCGCTGCCGACATGTTCCTCTATCAGGAAAGGATGCCTATTCGAAAGCGCTATCACAGTTTTCGAATGCGGAGTCGGTATGAAATGGAGTGACATCAATACGCGCGGTGACTCTAACATTCTCTGACTATGTACAGCCGCTGCAGGCTGCATTGTTTCGTCTTTTTCGAACATTCCGATAAAGAGCGGATGACGAAGATCGACTTTTTCAAATTCAACAGGTAAACCGGCCGTCTTTGGTTTTTCCGGTATGCTGTCAACTGCAGCAATAGTCGAGATACCAAGTGGATTGGAAATGCTCATATTGAACGAGTTTGCTGTTGAATGAGTGCCCGGAAATATCAATGCACCGCCGCCGTTTTGAATATACGCTTTTAAAATGGACGATTGGTTCGGTGTCAATTCCGGCGGATCATTTACGACTACAGCATCGATATTGTTCAGAAGAGATGCGAATAAACGATCGAACGTGGATTCTGTCATTTTCATACTGAAGCTGGTGTCGGACAGTCTCGTGCTCAAAGCCAGCCGGAGATATTTATTGTCGGATGAATTGCCGACAAGAAGCACGCGGATTTCCTCCGGAATATGTATGGTAAAAAAACGTTTATTGTCAAACTCCAGTTCGTCGTCTTCCAGCACGATTTTCCCTTCAAGAAATCCTGTATGCTTGGGAATTAGCGTAAAGTCCGTTTCAACCGACTGCCCGGCGCGAATATCGACTCCTTTTTGTGCCGTACGGTTTTCATCTTGATATATACTGACTACATGGTTCTGTATGTCGAAAGCGGAATGATTCACCAGCTTCGCTTTTACGACAAATGGTCTATTAACTTCAAAAATTGTATTTGGGATTTCAATTGATTCTATGGAGACGTTTCGCAGTTCACGTTTCCCAAGCGGCGTAAAGAAAAAGCGAGTCGTCGGTGCAAAAAGACTTTCAGCAGTTTTCGATACGTCCAATTTCGATTCGAGCGATCCGGATTGAAAGTCCGAAATTACATATACTTCTTTATTGAAATTCTTTGACGAAGCAAGCAGTCTGGATGCGAAACGAAGCGCATCTTCTATGGTACGGTGCATAGATGACGGCCCGGTATCCTTGAGATCTTTCAGAACTGCAGAAAAATTGCGCCGGGGTGACGCTATTTCTCCCATCCCGGTTATCGGAACGTCCGACAGTTTTACAAGGAAAATTTCATCACCGTCTTTAAGTAGATTTAAAATTGAGGCAGCAGAGTTTTTTGCCTGCTGTAAAAGTCCTCCCTGATCGTCGCTGGCTGTCATACTCTGTGAATCATCAAAAATAATCACTGCCGATGTTTTAGCCTGTTTGGCTAAACCGCCTTGGAGCGACCCTTTCAATGTCGGGCGGGAGAATGCCAGGACAACGAGAATAATTAATAATGTTCGAAGAAGAAGAAGTAACAGCTGCCGAAGTTTCAACCGGCGAATTTTTGTTTTTTGTAATTCTTTTAAAAAAGACAATGTACTGAACTCAATCTTCTGCAGTTTGCGGAGATTGAAGATATGAAGCACGATAGGAATTGCTGCTGCAGCAAGTCCGAACAGTACAAAGGGATTAAGAAAAGTCAAAGCGCGCAAACCTTCCGAAGATTATCTTAATCTTAGCTAAGTAAACCTTCCGAAAGTTCTCTTGAATTAAGCTCCAGCAACTT
>CAZYAM010000030.1:0-9891 GCA_964645575.1 uncultured Ignavibacteriaceae bacterium | reverse complement strand
GATAAACCTTCCGAAGGTTCTCTTTGCTCAAGCTCCGGAAACCTTCGGAAGGATGCTAAAAATTTCATATCTTATATATAACAAAAGGAGAAAAAATGTTACGACTCGCAGTTGAAGCTGCTCTTGAAGCAGGGAAGTATCTCAAAGAGAACGTTGGAAAAATTCGCCATATAGAACACAAAGGAGGACATGAAACAAATCTTGTAACTGAAATTGATAAAAAAGCAGAAGAAACGATCATCGGCAAAATAAAGAAACATTTTCCGGATCATGATTTTCTGGGTGAAGAATCGGGAGCTGCAGAGGTCAAGTCCGAATACAGATGGATTATCGATCCGCTGGACGGGACGATAAATTATACTCATGGCCTTCCTATTTACAGTGTCTCGATAGGTCTGGAACACGAAGGCAAGATTGTGCTCGGTGTGGTATATGATCCGAGTCTTGACGAACTATTTACCGCTGAAAAAGGAAAAGGTGCCTGGCTGAATAACAAGCGTATTCAGGTCACGAAAACAAAAAAACTGATCGAAAGCCTTGTTGTTACCGGATTCCCTTATTGGATCAATAAAAAACCTGAACCGGAATTAACGCATTTCAGAAATTTTATTGTTGAGGCACAGGCAGTGCGAAGACTCGGTTCGGCGGCGCTCGATCTGTCGTATGTCGCGTGCGGCCGGTTTGATGGTTTCTGGGAGGGAACGCTGAATCCATGGGATATGGCGGCGGGTGTGCTGTTGGTGACGGAAGCAGGCGGTACATGGACTGATTACTCGGGATCACCGTCTAATGTATATAATCCGCAGGTTCTTACGACTAATGGACTGATTTACGAGCAAATGATAGCGGTGTTGAAGAAAGGGGCGGGTAGTCGCGATCTTTAGATCGCGGGTCGAGGAATATCACAACTCGAATGCTAAAGCATTCGACTACCGATGTGTGTTAATATTGTATTTTAATGGTAGTCGCAACCTTTAGGTTGCGTGGTTGAGGATACATGATTGTCTTGGAACGAATGCTGAAGCATTCGACTACCAACTCATATCGAGGAAGGCTTGCATTCCGAAAGCTAAAGCTTTCGACTACCGATGCGTATAGAGTATTCCAAACGTTGCTGGTAGTCGCGATCTTTAGATCGCGGGTCGAGGAATATCACAACTCGAATGCTGAAGCATTCGACTACCAACTCATATCGAGGAAGGCTTGCATTCCGAAAGCTAAAGCTTTCGACTACCGATATTACTGCCACTTCCTTACACCGTTTTTATCTATAATATTTAAAACCATTGGTTTGTGATTTGGTTTGGCCGGTGAGACCTTGAATGCTTTAGATATTCTTTCACGGCTGGTTGAAAGTACATCTTCACGATCGGTATAAATAATTGCAAGCGGATCGCCTGCACTTACCGGATCGCCGGCCTTCTTCTTCAATACGATTCCGGCTTTTGGATCGATAGCTTCGTCAATCTTTTGGCGGCCTGCACCAAGTAAGATGCTTGTCATACCAAGCTCAAGGGCATCGATTTCACGGATGAATCCGTTATCAGCTGCTTTTATTTCGATAGAGAATTTCGAAAGCGGATAATTCTCAAGATTCTCAATTGTCTCAACAGTACCTCCTTGTACGCGGACGAGATCGAGCAGTTTGCGGTATGCGGAACCATCGGCAATGCTTCTTCGGCATTTTTCAATTCCATCTTCAATCGATTTTGCTTTTTTGCCCAGATAGATCATTGCACCGGATAGCGTGTACGTTACTTCCATTAAATCTGCCGACGCATCATTTTGTCCGATTTCTCCTCGTAAGCATTCCACGGCTTCTACCACTTCCAGCCAATTACCAATAGCGACACCAAGCGGCTGGTTCATATTGGTGATAAAACCTATTGTCACTTTTCCAAATCCGTTTCCGATATCAACCAGAGTTTTTGCAAGTTCAATAGAACGGTCAAGTGTTTGCATGAAAGAGCCGCGTCCGGTTTTTACATCCAATACTAACGCATCGATCCCCTCTGCCAGTTTTTTGCTCATAATACTCCCGGCAATAAGCGGAATGCATTCAACAGTAGCTGTTACATCGCGGAGAGCATAAATTTTCTTATCTGCAGGCGCAATTTCTTTCGTCTGGCCGATCATAACGACCCCGATATCGCGAATAGCGCGCTTGTATTCAGAAATTGTCAAATTGGTGCGGAAACCTGGAATGGATTCTAATTTGTCAAGAGTGCCGCCTGTATGCCCGAGGCCGCGTCCGGAGATCATTGGAACAGGCACGCCACATGCTGCAACAATCGGTGCGAGTATCAGCGATACCTTGTCTCCAACACCGCCGGTAGAATGTTTGTCTACTTTTATGCCGGGAATTTCCGATAAGTCGACTTTTTCGCCGGAGTGCAGCATTAAACGTGTGAAGTTCAGTGTTTCTTCGCAGCCCATACCCCGGAAATAGCATGCCATAAGGAATGCAGACATTTGATAGTCCGGGATTTCTCCTTGAATATAACCGGTAATAAGAAAACGGAATTCTTCTTCGCTGAGTGATCCGCCTTCGCGTTTTTTTCTTATCAATTCAACGATGTTCATAGTTTAAAGATTTAGTGGTTTTGTGAGTTTGTGATTGTGTGAATTGGTAACGATCTCATCGGCTTAAAGGCTCAATGGCTGTAAGGCTTCATCTTTCGTTCTGTTAACAATATTCCCACTATCGTTTTGCTGTCCACAATCTTTCCGTCTGTAATCATCTCGACTGCCCGAGTTAGAGGGAGTATTTCAACAGTAAGGCTCTGTTCACCGTCATCAAGATTTTGGCCTAGTTTGGATTTATTCAAGCCGGTAGCGAGATATATATGAAGCACTTCATTGCAGAAACCCGGAGTTGTGTATATTGCGGTCAATTTCTCAAACTTATCAGCACTGAATCCCGTCTCTTCAATTAGTTCACGTTTAGCACAGTCAATAGGATCTTCATTCGGTTCAAGTTTTCCTGCAGGCGCTTCTAATACAAATTTTTTGTGCGGATACCGGTATTGTCTTACAAGAAGAACATCTCCATTGTCAAATAACGGAATAACAACTCCACCGCCCGGATGAGAGATTAACTCGCACCTGCGAATATTTCCGTCCTGTTCTTTAACTTCCTCGATAACAAGATCGAAAATGCGTCCATGGAACAATTGTTCAGATTTAATCGTTTTTGGCATCAGGATTTGCAATAGGTGATGAGAGTTGAACGAGATGCCGGGTGTATCCTGAAGATACAGCTTCCTTTATAAAAGCAGATTAGAAATTCTTCCAGCATTGATTTTGTTTAAAAATTTCCCCTGCTTCCGGGCTTTATTGCTTTGCTTCCTGATTTACACAAGGGGCATTCCTCAGGTTGATAAGTCACTGCTTCCATCAATAAAACGGCAAATTGCTTCGTATGAAACTGCACCTTGCCATTGCTTCTATCGACAATGCATCCGGCACCGATGACGCTTCCTTTTGCGTTATTAACGAGTTCAATTACTTCTTTTGTAGAACCTCCGGTTGTTACAACATCCTCGACAACAAGAACACGTTCACCCGGAATTATTTCAAAACCGCGGCGCAGCTCCATTTTACCGTCTTTTCGTTCGGCGAATATTGTTCGTGCGCCAAGCATTCGTCCGACTTCTGTCCCGACAACGACTCCGCCGATTGCAGGCGAAATCACGACTTCAACTTCATTGTATTCGAAATGCCGTGCAATTTCTCCGCAAAGGAGATGGAGGTGTTTCGGAAACTGCAGTACCCGGGCGCATTGAAAGTATTGCGGGCTGTGCATGCCGGAGGTAAGTTGAAAATGACCTTCGAGAAGCGCATTTGTTTCTCGAAAGATGGTAAGAATTTCTTCTTTAGGCAGTTTCATGAGTGGCTGATGGTTATTTTTGTCTATAAAAGATACGAATAACTCGCTTGAGTCGCAATTTTATGGTATATCTGAAAATAAATCATAATGGCACTGACTTTCTGGAATATTTTTTTAAATATCTCTCTCTATAAATTGAGTTATAAGAACAAAACGGTATAACCTTGTTATCCGGAGTAATGTAGTGAATGCAACATCGTTCTATACGTTCACAATCAAAATTATACGGGTCCATGAAATGCATGCTGCCAATAAATAAAACGTCATTATCGTGAAATTCGCTTGCCGCCCGATAACTTCCTTTAAGAATTATGTCTTTTAAAACGCCTAACACTATGCGTGAATACTTTACGGAACTTGTTCGTATTAATTTCGGCAGTTGTGTAGCAACTTTTGTAAGAATTTCAGTTTTAGAAATAGTTTTTAAGGAAGCTACTAATTCAAACAATGCCTCAATATTAATGATTCTGTTTATTGGAATCAGTTTTTCACCGTCTTTGAAAATATACGTCCATACTCCGCAAACCGGATGAACATTTAAATTGGGATAAGTTCCGGTGTTGTCGGATTTTTTCAGAAGTTCAAAAAGCGGAGCGAATATTGGTATTGAAAAGAAATCATCAGGCGTAATTTGGCCGGCCAATTGTTTCTCAATCAAAGAAAGTATATCCGGAATTGTAATACGCTGTTTTAAAAGTTCGTCTTTGCTGATTCTTCCTGTAAATGAGACCGGCTGGAAGTTTATGCCTCGCACTATATCGATGTTGTTTGCGGCGAAGCGTATAATATCGCCTATTTGATGATCATTGATTCCCTTTACAAGTGTCGGGACAAGAACGGCATTAGGATATGGGCCATGGCTTCTTAAATTTTCTATCGCCTTTAATTTATCCGGTAAAGCATTGAATCCTCTGGTTGTTATATATGGCTCCGGAGTAACACCGTCGAATTGCAAATAAATTGTGGCGACGTGTGCATCCCAAAGTTTTTTTGCATAATCCGATTGTTCGGCCAAAACTCTGCCGTTTGTTGCCACTTGGATATGTACAAATCCTTTTTTATGGGCAAGCTGGGCAATATCGAAAAGATCTTTTCTTATGGTTGGCTCACCGCCGGAAAATTGAATCACGTTACAAGGAGGATTTTGCTGCCGCAGAGTGTCCATCATATTGGCAATTTGTTCTATGCTTGGATTGAAAACATTGCTGCCGGTAGCGGTATCTGCAAAACAAATCGGACATCTATAGTTGCAGGCATTAGTAATGTCCATATTTGCAAGAACCGTACTGCTTTTATGATGATCGCATAGGCCGCATTCGAAAGGGCAATTGATATTGCTTTTATATGAATTTAAATTATCAGGAACCGTTGTGATGTGCTGCATATATTTGTGATATATTGCAGCATTGCCGTAATAAATATCTTCGAACGATCCGTCTTCAGTGCAATGTTTCTTGATAAATATTTTCCCGTTGTCCTCTAATAAATCTGCCGGAATTTTTTTTAGACAAACCGGACACAGCGATTCGGTCTTTTTTATATGCTTCATTAAGCTTTCCGAAAATATTTTTTAATAGCAATTTACTGGATAAACTCATTCCCGACTTTACGCGCACGTTCCGGTTTATCCAGATTGATGCCGATGGACAGGCCGATTTCAACCAGTAAATTCCAGCCTGCGCAGAGATATATGTAAGGAGTCAGTTCTCCTGCATCCGGTACTTGAACAGTCGGCAATGGCGTATTTCTATTTGCGATGGCCACGACTTTCAGTCCAACGCCTTTTACGAGTACTTCCTGAAATTTTTCAATTTCTTCGTCGATCGGATCAACAACGAATACGATATCGTTCGGGCTCATTACTTCTTCGATCCCATGAACGGCATACGTGCCTTCGAGGTAATCTGATTTTTTACGTGTGATTTCGTTTGTTTTTAATGTCAATTCTTCAGCAACGCCGTCATTATATCCCGCAAAATATATAGTCGGTGCTTTTACTGCCGACTGAACAATAGCCGGGTCAATCGAGAGTGTGAGCGCCTGCTCGATTTTTCCGGAAAGATCTGCAGCGTTAAAAATATTTTTATTTGTGATATGCCAGAGAATAGATTCGTAGAATAGTGCTTGTTCGACGACACTTTTTGTTGCGGCCACGGCCTGTTCCCATCCGCAGGTAAGAACAAATGTTTCTTTACATGTCTGTTCCAGGAGTGTTCCCTTATTGGCAGAAAGGCCGAAACGTGCATCGTTCCCGATTTCTCCCAATTTTTTTGCTAGTTTAATAACTTCTTTTGTCCTGCCGGAGTTCGATGCACAGAAGACCGCAAATTTGGAAAGATCATACTGTGCAGATTGACGGGAACCGTCCGTTGCAATGCGAAGATCCATTCCCAATTGAAGAGCTTTGCGAATAGCATTTTTTGCAGGGAAAATTCGGCTGGATCCTTCTCCTGTTAAAAACAATTTCCCGATTGATTTGATTTTTTGTGCGACTTGTTTTGTCTGCGCCGGATTGAATTGTTTTACCACGCCGACGGTATCCATCATTTCCTGAACAAGTAAAAATTTTGAATACTTTGCATCTTTGGGATTCATGTCAAAACTCCTTATTAGTTGCGTTTTTTTATTTCTTCAACCATTTTTTTAAATTCTTCTGTTTCACTGCGTACTTGCTTAATAAAGCTGTTATCTTCAATAGTACCGATCGCGGCAGTCATTTCTGCCATATTCCGATAAGTATTCTGACGGTATTTGTTGTCGTAATCCTTTTTCCGTGAGATGTATACCTGATCGCGTATAAATTCCTGTATAGTTGCCGCCTTTTCGAGCGCGGCAGTCCATTGTTCACGTGACAGATCATTTGTTCCAAGCAACGCACAAAGGGAAGCAAATGCGTGTTTCTGCTTCTCAAGAGGATATTGTTCCCATAACGTGTTATACCGGTCATGAATTTCTTTCCATCCGCTAAGTTTCTCTGCCCCAATATCTGCACGTATCTGATCTACGTCCTTTTCCGGTATCAATTGTCCGCCAACATTAATCCATGCAGTCTTACGATCGTTCTTTAGTTTTTTACGCATGCTATCGAAAGTATCTTTCGGATTGGTCTTCATGAAGTTTAGCAAATTCTTAACGGCATAATAATGGGTCATATCCGCGTAAGCATGATATGATTTGTATGTTTTAAGAATAACGATTTTCCTATTCGACTTTTCCATATTCTCGCCGAGGACTTCGAGTTTGCCGGTTTCTTTTTCTGCACCGGAAAGGATTTCTTGTCCGATTCGAATAAGCTCCTTTTCATCATTTGTTATTGAAGAATTTTGTCGACGAAGCTTGGCTTTTGCCGTCCATATTTCTAAAAGACGGCGGGCATGGAAGATTTCTTCAACGGTATCGGGTGCCAATGAATCGAACTCTATGTTCTGTATTTTATTTTTCCGTTTATCGCGATTCTGGAATTTCCATGTGTTGCGTGCCAGGGCGTACATATTATACAACCACCAAAATGCCGGAAGCACTTCAAGTTCGTCTTTTGCAGTGTTATTGTTGAGTAAAGAAAATGGCAATGGAATATCCATCTCTGCCGGATAAGCTGCTTTAGAGAGTAGAATAAAAGATGCGAAACGGCACGAATGCTTGATACTGGAACATAAACCGGGCCAGAATCCGCGGCCGGCTTGGACTTCGTTGTCATTAGCCCGGCTGTTATGATTTGAACCGATCGTAGCGCCTGCAGCCATGTTGCTTTGTCCCATTACAACCGAAGCGATTAAGAAAGAATTGTTATGATGCTGCTCGTGCGCGGGAAAAATAAGATTGTTCAGTACTTCACAGCATGATATGGTCGAGTTGTCTCCGAGATAAGAATGGATCAGTCTTGCTCCGTATTTAAGATGAGAGTTTTCGCCCAGAATGAATCGAACTGCTTTACAGCCGTAAAAGATATGACATCCGTAACCAACAATGCCGTTCACGAGTTCAACGCCCTCACCGATTTGTGTCGGTTCAGCTTCCGATGAATGGATAGTAATATTCTTGAGTTTGTTGGCTCCTTTGATATAGCAGTAGGAACCGATCTTTACGTCTTTTAGAATTCTCGAGTTCTTAATTACACATTGAGTGTCGATAGAACCGTAAAATCCACGGCGATTATCAAAACTATTCTGTGTTATTGATATTAATCTTTTTTGTAATGCGCTGTCGTCCCGGTATTTTGCCCAAAGATATGCATCCGCTGGAATAATACCGTCGAATGGCGGTATTCTCCGGCATCCGGTTTCGTTCATCAAGTCAAGCCATACGCGGACATCTTCGGATTCGCCTTCTTTAATAATACCGTTGCCGAATTTTGCATGATTGGTTGTATGCATCTCGTCAATATTCAACAGTATACATTGGTCGCCGATGATGTAGTGCTCTAAATATCGAACATGATGAATGGCAGTATCGTCCCCGATGTCACATGAAATGATCGTGCTGTTTGTTATTCCCACAGGCACCTGAAGATCATGATGCTCAAGAATAATATTCCGAATACGACCGATCCGGACAAGGCCGAAAAATTCTGTATTGATAATTTTTGCCGGATCAAACGGATCAGTAACAAACACCTCATCCCAATTATCGGATGTATTGTTGTTTTGAACGAGCCGTCCAACTTCTTCTGCACGCAGGTGCCGCCATCGGTTCTGCGGCCATGGGATTTGTGTATTGCGCTGATAATACTCATCTTTACCTGCGGGAATAAATTCTTTCGGAATAAAATTTCTTCCTATACTCTCTGCCGGTAAAATTGCTATTTTATCCATAAGAGACTTCTCCTTCTTGGCTATATAAAAAACAGCGGTATTCTTGATAAGAAATGTTTACAAGGATAGTGATAAATTAGAAGTTTATCAATATGATTTTTCTTGTTGTGAGATATATCAAACCTTGAAAAGATAAAACTGATGACGGAATTGAAATTTAGAAGGATGCTTGGATCAAAGATGCGATAATATCCTGCTCCAATTAGTAATTGTTGAATTATGAAAGAATTTCAACTTTTCTAACTCAGAAAACCTTCAACACGATGTACTTTACCCAATGTTGTACCGAGAAATCGCTCGCCTATCTCCGTAAATTTATGCGGTACGTCGCTGACAAAAAACCTGAGATTTGGTTTTTGCGTGCTTGCGTTTTCCAAATGCAGCTCTTTCAGCATTTTCTTTACTGTTTCAGCGGCGGCCTCTCCGGAATCGATCAGCATGACATCGTTATGCAGCACTTTTTGAATGACTTTTCGCAGGATGGGATAATGCGTGCAGCCAAGCACGACCGTATCGATCTTCTCAAGTGTTAAAGGAAATAAATATTCCTTTGCTATTAATTCAGTTGCCTTATGGTCGATCCATCCTTCTTCGGCGAGAGGGACGAAAAGCGGACACGGCTGGCCGATTACTTTTACAGCCGGATCAAGCTGGCGAATTGCATTAGTATAGGCATTACTGTAAATTGTGCCAAGAGTTCCAATAACACCAATCCGTTTCTTTTTTGAAGCCTGCACGGCTGCTTCAGCTCCCGGTATAATAACACCAACTACCGGCAGCTTTGCGCGTTTCTGTACAATATCAAGCGCAACGGCCGACACTGTATTGCATGCAATGACAATAAGTTTTACGTCATGCTTGAGAAGAACATCGGTATCCTGCAGCGCGTATTCGCGTACAACCTGCGGAGATTTGGGACCGTAGGGAACGCGTGCAGTATCGCCAAAATATACAATGTTCTCGTACGGCAGGTGCTGCATTATTGCACGTACGACTGTCATACCGCCGATTCCGGAATCAAATACACCAATAGGTTGTGCGTTGTTCATTTCTGTCTGGCTTTTTTAAGATGTCGTTTTCTTTGACACAATATAATCAATGGATAAGAATGGTCAAAATGATAATCTTCAAGCCGGTCAAAATTGAAGTAGTAAATCATCGTTGTGCCGGCTTTTCCGATGATTTTATCAG
>CAZYAM010000029.1:0-27087 GCA_964645575.1 uncultured Ignavibacteriaceae bacterium | reverse complement strand
TGTTTTTGTCGGTAATCCTTTATCTCCGATTCCTCAATTACGCTGAGCAGTTACCTTAAGTTTAAGATAACGTAAAAATATAAGGAAACGAGTATCCCGCCGGTGTAACGAGCGGGACTATCGGTTCTGCAAAGTCCAGATTGAGGATGTCTACGGACATTATTCTATGGAGTACGCCAAATGAAATCCATAAAAAAAAATTACGAACAGGCAAAAGCGTTCTGTATCGAATATCCTGCCTTTCTTTCAGGATTCTTTATATATAGTTATCTTTTTTTCTGCATTCTGCAATATTTTTTTAAAGTAAAATCATCCTCATTATTTCAATCTCAAATATTATCAAATATTATTGAAAGTTTTGATGCATTTCCTTTTATGTGGCTTTTATCGGTTGCGTTAGTTAAGGTTATTGAAGTGCGTACGAAATTGCACAAGAGTGAAGAACAGAAAGTTTTTGCCGAGAGGGAACAACAACTTCAACAAGCACAATTGAAAACCTTAAAAGAAATCACAAGGGGAGTGCAGCATCATATCAACAATCCTTTAGCAATTATTTCGCTAACGATCGGACCTGCTCGTAAAGCTGCCGGAGACAATCAGAAAGTGCTGCATCAGCTTGATGTTATAGACGAAGCCGTGAAAAGAATTACTACTGAATTGGAGGATTTTACGAAAATCCGTGAATATACTGTCGAGCATGGCGGCCCGTTTGTGGGAGATATCGTTACGCCAAATATCAAGTAATTGAATTTTCTTTTCAATAAATTTTATAGATAATGATAAGAATTATATCGTTACGCAGAGTTCTGGAAGGTTATTTTGCCGTCTCAGCATGAACAATGGATGAAATCAGCGTTACGCGAAGCGCAGCGTGCTTTTGATACTGGTGAGGTGCCGGTGGGAGCTGTCATTGTGCTTGAGGGTAAAATTATCGGCCGCGGGTATAACCAGGTGGAACGATTGAAGGATCCAACTGCCCATGCTGAAATGATAGCGATCACCGCTGCTTCAAATCATCTGCAATCAAAAAGATTGGATAAATGCACCCTGTATGTAACGATGGAGCCATGTCCTATGTGTGCAGGTGCAATAGTGCTCGCAAAAATTCCAACACTCGTTTTCGGAGCGTTTGATACAAAAGCGGGTGCATGCGGCACGTTATACAATATTGTCGAGGATAAACGTCTTAACCACGTCGTACATATTATCAGCGGTGTATACGATGAAGAGAGTGGAGCTTTACTTAGAGAGTTCTTTTTAAAAGTGCGAAAATCCGTTAAAAACTAATATTAGATGTTACATAAACATCTTTATTTCGCCCCTAACGGGGCTTTGTTTTTTTTTCTGATATCAGCTATAACTATTTCGTCCCTACGGGACTGGAAAACATAGAAGAATGAATCCAAATTCTCTTTTTAATATCACTTCTAACGATTCTGTTATTATGAGATTCAAAAAGTGAAAATATACAAGGTTGGAAGAAGCTCCGATGGGAGCATAATATTGATAGGCCGATGAAAAAGAAAATCAAATTGTATTTCTGATGTTACTTCTAATGATATCGTCCCGATGGAAAAAGAAAACATAAGTGAAAATATACCGGGTTGAAAGAAGCTCCGATGGGAGCATAATATTAATAGGTCGATGAAAAAGAAAATCAAATTGTATTTCTGATGTTACTTCTAATGATATCGTCCCGATGGGAAAAGAAAACATAAGTGAAAATATACCGGGTTGAAAGAAGCTCCGACAGGAGCGTAATATTTATAAACTTATTAAGAACAAATTTAAGAGCCCCAGAGGGGCGACATAGTATTCTTTGAGGTTGTTTTTTTATATCCGGATTTTTAATTACACCGTTGCATTTTGAAGTTTTTCTGCCCGATCGGCAATGCGCAGCTTCTCGATTAATTCATCCAATTCACCGTTAATTACACGATCCAAACTGTATATTGTAAAACCGATACGATGGTCTGTCAGCCGATTCTGCGGAAAGTTATATGTACGGATTTTATCGCTCCGGTCACCGCTCTTTACAAAAGATTTTCGCTGTGCCGCAGTTGATTTTGTTTGTTCCTCGAGTTTCATTTCATAAAGTTTGGCGCGGAGCATCTTCATTGCCCGTTCACGATTCTGAAATTGTGAACGTTCCTGCTGGCATGCGACAATAATGCCGCTGGGCTTGTGCGTAATACGAACAGCTGTTTCCACTTTATTTACATTTTGGCCGCCTTTCCCGCCGGAACGAAAGGTATCAAGCTGAAGGTCGGCGGGATTGATTTCCACTTCTACTTCTTCAACTTCAGGCAGAACTGCTACAGATGCCGCGGATGTATGAACGCGTCCCTGTGCTTCCGTCTCAGGTACCCGCTGAACACGATGTACTCCACTTTCATATTTCATCACACCATATGCCCCGTCTCCTGAAACCGCAAATGTTATTTCCTTGAAACCACCTTTCCCGGTTTCACTCCAATCCATTAACTCTACTTTCCAGCCTTTGCGTTCGGAATATCTCGTGTACATCCGGTAGAGATTTGCTGCGAATAAAGCTGCTTCCTCACCACCTGTGCCGGCGCGAATTTCCATGATGAAATTTTTCGTATCGTTCGGATCCGGCGGAATCAACAGCAACTTTAACTCGTCTTCCAGCTGAACTATCTGGGCCTTTAATCGATCGAGTTCTTCTTGCGCCAGAATTTTCATCTCCGGATCGCTTGTGGAATCCAGCAGTTCTTTGCTGCCGTTTAAATCGTTGAAAATCTTTTTGTAGCGTTGTCCGGTTTTTACGATTTGCTCCAGGGATCGGAATTCTTTCCCCAGCTCGCGGCTTTTCTGCTGATCGGCAATGACGGCCGGATCGCTCATCAGCATGTTTATCTCTTTGTAACGATGGAATATTTTTTCAAGCTTGTCGATCATAAGCTCTTCACATCTTACTGGCTAATGACGTTGTTTCAATATTAATGGAATCCGGCTGCAGAACATATTTGGAAGGATCTTCCAATCCTAATGCACAACGAAGAGCGACCAGAGCGACTTCGATTTGTGCTGTGTCCGGTTCCTTTGTGGTAATCTTCTGAAGCAGCAAGCCGGGAGTGATTATTATCCTGCCCCACCAGGTTGTGCCGTGTTTCGCAGAGAATTTTATTATCTCGTAT
This sequence comes from uncultured Ignavibacteriaceae bacterium, assembly GCA_964645575.1. Taxonomy (GTDB): domain Bacteria; phylum Bacteroidota; class Ignavibacteria; order UBA10030; family UBA10030; genus Fen-1298. Next base: position 23,926 of record CAZYAM010000029.1, on the reverse strand, counting down.
GCCAAACCGCCGACAATTGGAATAAATGGTAAATGTGTCATAAGGCGGACCGGCAGTGTAATAGTTCCCAGCAATTTTAGAAGAATTACATCAAGAAAGCTGAATGAAAGAATTGCAACAAATGCTACTATAAGCAGAAAGCTCGTGCCGCATCGGGGATGAAAACGGCTGTACGTTTTTACTGAATTAGGTTCGAGCACAGCTTTTAGTTCGTATGCAAACACCGATTTATGTTCTGCACCATGATAGTGGAACAATCGCTGAACGTCTTTCATAAGCGAAATGCCGGCCATATAGAGAAGCAATATTATGATGCGAATAGCACCAGCCGTAAGGTTGAATGCTACAGCAGTTTGTTCGATAGCGAAAACTTCCGTTGTTAGATATAACGGGAAAACGAAGAATATTCCGATACCTATTGCAAGCGCAAAAATTAGTGTAATAACGAGAGCAAAGTTCGATGTAGGTTTTGATTTCTTTTCAGAACCATTATTTCCGGCAATACTATTGCTCTTTAATTTTTCCGTTTCAACATCGAGCATTGCAATCTCGGCCGAGAAATTAAGCGTCTTGACACCAAGGTACATCATATCAATAAGTCCGATTGCGCCCCGCACTATGGGGACATTCAGCCATTTATGTTTTTCGGTGAAAGATTTAAATTTTTGATGCTGTACAATAATCTGACCGTTCGCACGCCGTACAGCCGTTGAAACAGCGCCCGGTGCCCGCATCATTACGCCCTCGATAACCGCCTGACCACCGACCTGCATGGGTTTATTAGGATCGTAATCGGGATTTGTAGGAATCCATTCTTGTTTTTCATTTACCTGCATTGTAATCTCCTTATCTTAACTTATTAAATATACGGAAGTTTTTCCGCACGAACAATTTGAGGGAAAGAAGAAGTTTCTCTACCTTGTATTTGTGAAGGGAATAGAATGAAAGCGCATCCCAAGAAAGACAAAAGACTTATAGAATTACTTGCTCCTGCTAAAGATTTAGAAAGCGGAATGACTGCCGTCAATCATGGGGCCGATGCAGTATATGTTGGCGCTCCTAAGTTTAGTGCCCGCGCTGCTGTGGGAAATTCGTTAAATAATATTGCCAGACTCGTTCAATATGCCCATCGTTATTGGGCTAAGGTATATATTGCACTGAATACGATTCTATTCGATGATGAATTAGATGAGGCGGAGAAAATTATCCGGTCACTTTATGACGCAGGTGCTGATGCCTTGATCATTCAGGATATGGGAATACTCGAATTTGATCTACCGCCGATCCCGCTTTTTGCCAGTACTCAAACTCATAATTATTCACTGGAGAAAATTCAGTTTCTTGAAAAAGTCGGATTTCAACGCGTTATTCTTGCACGTGAATTGTCGTTAAAGCAATTGAAAGAAATCCGTCAGAACACCTCAATCGATATGGAATTCTTTATTCATGGAGCTCTCTGTGTAAGTTTCAGCGGGCAATGCTACTTGAGTCAAGTTACACAGGGAAGGAGTGCCAATCGAGGAGTGTGTGCCCAGCCATGCCGTTTGCCTTACACATTAATGGAAAGCAGCGGAAAGATTCTGGAAAAAGAAAAATATCTTCTTTCCCTCAAAGACCTCAATCTTTCAGAGTATCTTAAAAATCTAATCAATACAGGTGTTTCGTCGTTCAAGATCGAAGGAAGATTGAAAGATATAAATTATTTAAAGAATGTTACGGCATTTTACAGACAAAGAATTGATGAAATACTAAAATCAGATTCATCTCTTTTAAGCGCATCGTCTGGACGCGCTATTTTAGCATTTCAACCGGATCCTGCGAGAACATTTAATCGCGGATTCACCGATTATTTTATCAATGGCCGGAAAAAAGATATTCTTTCATCTCGTTCGCCCAAATCGGTAGGAGCTTGTTTAGGAAGAGTTGGAAAGGTAAGGCGGAATTATTTTATTCTTAAGTCTCCGGACGCGCTGCATAACGGTGACGGTATATGCTTTTTCAATCGGCATAAAATACTCTGCGGCAGCAATATTAACAAAGTGGAAGGAAATAAGGTTTATCCTTCAGAAATTCAAGGAATCGAAGAAGGGACGATAGTTTACCGAAACTACGATTATAGATTTAATAAAACGCTTCAAGGAAACAAGACAAAACGTCTTGTCAATGTGAATATGCAATTTGAAGAGATTGAAAGCGGTTTTATGCTTCGTATTACGGATGACGATGGTATTGAAGTTTCCGTTGCCCTAAAAGTCGGGAAAATTTCTGCAAAGAATCAATCTGCTGCGGAGGAAACGGTTCGACGTCAGATCATGAAATTGGGAGATTCTATCTTTGTTGCGGAAAAGCTTTATATACATTGGAACCGGCCATATTTTATACCGGTGAGTGTTTGCAATAAAATGCGGCGTGAAGCGATCTCTCGTCTGGAAGAGGAACGAATGAAGAAATATCCGCGTCAATATATAAGTATTATTCCAAATAATGAACCATACCCGGCGGTACACTTAGACTATTCCGCAAATGTTGCGAACAAGAAATCGGAAACGTTTTATCGCAGGCATGGGATTAAAACCTTTGAACCGGCGTTTGAACTGTTCCAGAATAAGCGAGCGGCTATAATGACAATGAAGCATTGTTTGCGGTTTTACTACGGCCTTTGTACCGGTCAAGGTACTGTCGATGCCGATCCTCTATTTCTTCAAAATGCTAAAAATAAGTTTCGATTAGAGTTTGATTGTAATGCATGTCAAATGAAAATCTTTCTCGAACAAAAGAAATGAAGAAAGAAAGGGAGTTTACGGTGGGCTGTAAGTATTTGTGCACCCGGAGGGAGTCCCCGCCTGCGTGACTGCGTCAGCAGTCGGGCAGGGAACCCCCAACCTACGATGAGTAATTTTTCGGATTTGTTTTTAGTAGAAAGTCTCTTCCAGCCGCGGACTTTAAATATTTCTCACGTTTGCGTGCATCACTTAGAGTTTCAACTTTCTTTTGATAAATTAAGATGAATGGTCGATGTCCTTTTGTGGACGCGACTTTACCAGAGTTGTGCTTCTTAAGGCGTTTATATATATCAGATGAGAGTCCAGCATAATGGTTGTGATCGATAGAACTTTGGAGTACGTAAACGTAATATCCCACAGTTTAGCGCCTGTGTTTGAAAAATTTGTGCACCCGGAGGGAGTCGAACCCCCAACCTACAGCTCCGTAGGCTGCCGCTCTATCCAATTGAGCTACGGGTGCGTCAATGTTTCCTATATTATTGAGTCCCGCCAGAAAACGGCGGGATTCTGAAAATTGCTGCTGCTCATACAAAACATTCGCAGGCAATTTTCGAACTACGGGTGCAAAAGAGTTTATATAATTAAGATAGCGATAAATCCCTTTTTTTGCAATTCAAAGTTTTTGGACAGTTATCGTTCTGAACAATAACTTTGTACAATATTTTAAAATGAAGAAAAAAAGATAAGTTTGAAAGTTCATTCTTTTCTGATTTCTTCTTATCATGATACGGTAAATGTAAAACAATCGGGAAAATATCCATAATGAAAAATAATCTTCTACACCGTGCTATAGGAGTGATCGTTCTCATCATTTCTGCCATCCAGCTTTTAATAACCGCACAGGTTTCTGTTCCATTTTGGGATCCGGGCGAACTTTCCGCTGCTGCGTATTTAATGCAGGTTCCGCATCCGCCCGGCGGACCTTTATTTTCGATGGTAGGTAGGATATTCTATATGCTGCCAATACCGGGTGATATCGGTTTTAGGATGAACGTTATGTCGGCTGTTGCAAGCGTTTTTACAGTTTTGTTTTTATATCTCATTGCAGTCAAAGTCATTGAACACTACAGAGGAAAGCAATCCGGTAATACGCTCGAAGCGCTTGGAACGTACCTTGCTGCCGCTATAGGGGCTTTAACACTGTCGTTCAGCGATACTTTTTGGTTCAATGCCGGTGAAGCCAATTATTTTGCAGCAAGCACACTGCTTTATACTTCCATTATATGGCTGATGCTCGTATGGAATGAAAAAGCCGATGAGCCGGGAAGTGAAAGGTATCTTTTACTGATTGCATACATATCCGGTTTATCGGCCGGACTTCATCTAATGAGTGTTCTGACAATAATCGTAGTAGGACTTGTGGTGGTCATACGTAAATATATCGATAACGATGAAGAATTAAAGCAATCATGGTATGTCCTGCTGGGACATATAGCTTTAGTATCTATAGTAGCGGCCATCATTTGGAGCGGAGAAACTGCGGCGCAACCGCCTATGCAGGAAATGACGAGTGCTTTCGAAAGAAAATTCCTTGTAGCGATGCTAATTGTTAGTCTTGTAGTTGTTGTAGCGTTCAGGAAAAAAGTTTTCCGCAAGAATTCCATTTATCTTGCCTTCCTTGTCGGAGGTATTGCTTTCGGCATTATCTTTTCAGGCATCATCAGATATTTTCCTAAACTTCTGTTGTACATTGCAGGAGATCATCTGGAGGCAGGTCTTCTTGTCCTTTTAGGTGCTATGTTGGTAGTCGGATTCGGAGCGTACTATGCAATGAAGAAAAAGCAAATGATTCTCGCCTTCTCTCTTGCTGCCGCGCTTATTGCGGTATTGGGTTTTACGACATACACAATGATTGTTATTCGGGCAAATGCAAACCTGCCGATGAATGAGAATCATCCGAAATCATTTGCGCGGCTTATAACATATTTAAATCGAGAGCAGTACGGCGATTTTCCCATGTTTAAAAGACGATGGTCGACGGAACCGGAAAAAGCGGGTATCTATAAGAATTACAGCAGTGATCTTGATTTCTTCCTTCGCTACCAAATGGATCATATGTTCCAACGGTATGTCGGATGGAATTTTATCGGGAAAGTATCATCCGATCAGGATGCAGGAGTTAGCTGGAAAGGATTTTTCGGAATCCCATTTTTCCTGGGTCTTTTCGGTTTATACACGCATTTTAGAAAAGACTGGAAGATGGCATCTTTCTCTTCACGTTTATTTTAATGGGGTACCTGATAACGTACTATCAGAATCAGCAGCAGCCGCAGCCGAGAGATCGTGAGTACTTTTATTGCGGAGCGTATCTCGTTTTTGCACTTTGGATCGCGATTGGCATAAAAGGACTGCTTAATATTATTCAAGAAAAGATTGCATCGCCGTCACTTGTTAAACCGGCATTCTTTGGAGTACTGCTCTTGAGCACTTTTGTTCCGCTGAGAATGCTCTGGATTAATTATCCTACTCATGATCGATCGAAGAATTGGGTGCCTTGGGATTTTGCATATAACATGCTGCAAACATGCGAACAGGATGCGATTCTTTTTACCCAGGGAGATAATGATACATTCCCCTTGTGGTATATGCAGGATGTGGAGGGTGTTCGGCGTGATGTAAGAATTGTGAACTTGAGTTTAGTGAATACTCCATGGTACATACTCCAGATGAAGAATACACCGGCATATAAAGAGGCAAAAGCAGTGCCGATGAACATGCCTGATTCATTTATTAACGATATTCAACCGATCGTATGGGAACCGAGGAATGTTGATATACCCATTTCAAAAGAAACAATCCGGTATTACCAAGAACAAATGGGGGTTGTTCTTGATCCGTCTGTTGTAAAAAATGAAAAGATTACATTCTTGCTTCCTAATACAATGCAATTTGGAAAAACTAAGGCGCTTCGTGTGCAGGATATTGTAGTGTTCGATATTATATTGGCAAATGAATGGAAACGGCCAATTCATTTTGGTGCGACTTGTTCGCCGGATGCGAAGATCGGATTGGATGACTATATGTGGTTCAAAGGATTATCATGGAAGCTTGAACCGATGAAGATTTCGGACCAAAATTATGGAATGGATCCGATAACACTTGAAGCGAACCTTATGAATGAGCCATCGGAATTTTCAAAAACTCCGCAAAACGGGTATAAATTCCGCGAGCTGGCAAATCCGGATGTTCATTTTGACGAGAATACACTGCGCATTATTACAAATTATCGCGCGGCATTTCGCGGGCTTGCTGCGTATTACATAAACGTTGAAAAAAATCCGCAGAAGAGTATTCAAGTGCTTGATAGAATGGAAGCTCTGATGCCGCAGAAGAAGATTCCTTATGGATGGCAGTACGCTTGGCAGATGGCGTCGTTCTATGAATCATTGGGCCGCATGGATCGTGTGAGAGAAATGGCGGCAGAAGTTGAACCGGCTTGTCTCAGTCTTATCGAAACAGGCAACATAGAGACGAACTCTTATTATAATCCGTATCGCGCGCTTCTCGAAATTTATGAGATGACGCAGGAAAATGATAAATTATTAAATCTTCTCAGGAAACTAGCGGCAATCTATCCGTCAGATCAGAGCTTAAAGCAGAAGATTCAGATGATGGAGCAAATGAGCGCAAAATCTGCTGCACCATTACAGGAAAAGGAAAAATAAAACCGCTGTAACGAATTCTATGACAAACGATTTACACATAGTAGTAAATAAGCATACGCCGTATGCTGTGCAGGCATTCGAGCGTATTGGAAGAGTGACCGCGCTCGATACGCCTGAAATAACTGCGGATAAAATCAAGGATGCCGACATTCTTATCGTTCGTTCGGAAACAAAAGTTAATCATTCTTTATTGGATGGGAGCCGTGTAAAATTTGTCGGCACGGTAACTATTGGAACCGATCACGTCGATGAAGAATACCTAAAAAAGAACGGGATTATGTTTGTCAGCGCTGCCGGCAGTAATTCGAATTCTGTAAGCGAGTATATAACAGTGGTATTATTGGAGCTGGCGCACGATAAGGGTTTCTCGTTGAACGGCAAATCCATCGGCATAGTAGGAGTCGGAAATGTAGGCAGTAAGGTCTGGCGCAAACTGGAGGCACTGGGGATGAAGGTGCTCCTGAACGATCCGCCGCTTCAACGGCAGGGAAGCAGTTATCCGCTGCTGCCTTTGGAACAATTAATGGAGGCCGATATCATTACGCTCCATGTCCCTTTAACACGTTCAGGACCTGATGCGACATATCATCTTTTCGATGAGAAAAGAATTCGTAGAATGAGACAGGGCGCTATTCTTATCAACAGCTCGCGCGGCAGTGTCGTACAGACGGATGCTTTAAAGCGCACATTGAGCGACGGTCATATTTCAACTGCTGTGCTTGATGTATGGGAGAAAGAACCGAACATCGACATATCACTTCTTAAACTGGTTACATTAGGAACACAGCATATTGCCGGTCATTCATTAGACGGCAAGGTAAATGCACTTCGCATGAATTATGAAGCAGTCTGTCGTTTTCTTTCAAAACCGATTGACCTGGATATTAATGCGTCTCTATTGGATCCTGAGGTACGGGAAGTGAAGATCGACCAAGTTCATGGTCAGATATATCAAGTACTTCGAGATATTGTGAAGCAGTGCTACGATATCAACACAGATGACCGGCTTTTACGTCAGGTTATTTCAATTCCGGAAGCAGAACGCGGTAAGTATTTTTCAAGGCTTCGCACGGAATACCGTATTAGGAGAGAATTCTTCAACTATACGGTATATGTAAACAATGGAACAAAAGAGCTTTTGGATATGCTTAAATTTCTTGGTTTTAAAGTAGCGGGAACAGCATCATTATGACCGATAGATTTCAGGCGCGTATTCTAAGAATTAATCCGGATCAAAAAGATATTCCACTGCCTCAGTATGCGACCGAAGGGTCCGCAGGAATGGATATATGCGCTGCTGTCGAAAAGGATATGGTAGTCCCGCCGGGTGAGACAGTTTTAGTCCCTACCGGATTTATAATCGAATTGCCGCAGGGACATGAAGCGCAGATAAGGCCGAGAAGCGGCCTTGCTGTCAAGTATAATATTGGAATTCTCAACTCTCCGGGAACAATTGATTCCGATTATCGAGGAGAGGTAAAGATTATTCTCACGAATTTTGGGAAAAGTCAGTATGTAATCCATCGCGGTGATCGCATAGCACAAATGATTGTGGCAAAGTACGAACGCGTGCAATGGCAGGAAGCGTCATCGCTTGCCGAATCTGCGCGCGGAGAAGGCGGTTTCGGTCATACGGGGATCACATCAAAAGGGGATTCATAATATGGCTCAACAAAGGTCACGAAAGAATACATCGCGAACGAAATCCGCTGGTCAGAATGTACTGCAGGATATGCGATGGGATTCGGTTTTTTCATCTCTCGGAAGAATTGAGATCGTGCTGCTCATCGGAGGTGTACTTCTGTTACTGGTACTCATTTATACTATTCATACGATCCTATCTCCGTTTCTTGCACTTGGTTCAATTCTCTTCATTCTGTTTCCGCTGCGTCGCTATGTGCTTGCACGGAATCTCATGTGGCTGGCTATCATTCTCTTTGCATTATGGTTCTTAGATGCCGTCTCTACGATTCTAGCGCCTTTTATCGTATCCATGGTTTTTGCATATATGCTCAACCCGGTTGTTGATCTTCTCCAAAGCTGGAAGATTCCGCGCTGGTTGAGTTCGCTTGTACTTATTCTGCTGTTTATTACAGGTATTACACTTGTACTCTTTTTTGTACTTCCCATTGCTCTTTCGCAGCTCGAAGGCGTGCTTGATTTATTGTCGAAAGTCTCAGATGAATTCCATAGTAAGTTCTGGAACAGCCGTCAGATTAAAATATTAGAGAGCTATGGCATTTCGGTCCATGAACTTCGCGATGCATTTTCAAGTCAACTGACGCCCCGGTTCGAGGATATTTTAAAAACCATTATAAATGCACTTAGCTCAATAAGGATCAGCATCTCCGGTTTTATTACGCAAATATTCTATATTATTCTCATCCCGTTCCTGACATTTTATTTCCTGACTGATTTTCCTAAAATTGGTCGTCGCTTTTTGATGCTTTTTCCACGCAGGAATCGCGACCGCGTAGAAATCTTTATGACTCGTGCTGATGATCTTATTGGACATTATTTACGAGGAGCTTTATTAGTGGCGTTTCTGGAGGGATTTATTATTTCAGTGATCTTTTCAATTTCCGGAATCAAATATGCTTTTCTTTTAGGTATTCTTGCATGTCTTTTCGACCTTGTTCCTTATTTCGGCCTCATCGCTATTATGGGGCTTTCTGCGGTGATAGCACTCTTCAGCGATCCGCCTGTATTGACTAAATTAGCAATTGCCCTTGTCTCCATAGCTATTCTTCATATGGGAGAAGTTACTTTTCTCTCGCCAAAAATAATAGGAAGTAAAGTGGGAATGCATCCGCTGCTCATCATCCTTTCTTTGCTTATTTTCATGTATTTCCTTGGCTTTATCGGATTGCTTATTGCAGTTCCGACAACAGCATTGGTGATATTGTTTGTCAGGGACTGGGAAGCGCAAAGGCGCGCAGAAATTCCGGTACCGAAGAATTATTTTAAAGCGAGCCGTTAATGTCAGGCGTACTTTATCTTGTTGCCGTTCCAATCGGCAATTACGATGATATTACATTCCGAGCGATAAAAGTACTCAAAGAAGTGAACCTAATTGTTTGTGAAGAACGAAAAGAAGGACAGCGTTTATTGAGTCATTATGGGATAGAAAATCAAATCGAAACACTCAATGAGCACAACGAAGCGGCGGCAGCAAGTATCTTTATAGATATTTTGAAATCAGGAAAGTCTATTGCGTTAATTTCAGATGCAGGAACACCAGTGTTCTCTGATCCCGGAAGAATTCTAGTCGAAAAAGCTATCCATCAGAATATTAAAATCGTTCCTATTCCTGGCGCTTCATCGCTTCTTCCTGCGCTTATTGTTTCAGGATTTCCAATCAAAGAATTTGTTTTTGCCGGATTTCTTTCGCCCAAACGAGAACGGCGCCTTACAGAATTACGCGAGCTTCGAAAAGAGCAACGAACGATTGTGCTTATGGACACACCGTATAGGCTTATTCAGCTTTTACGAGATATGTCCGGGGTTTTTGGAGAAACAAGAAGAGTATGCATCGCCTTCGATCTGACATTACCAACCGAAGAGATTTTCCACGGAACCGCTCCGATATTACACCAGAAGTTCCTGAAAGAAGAGAAGAAAGGCGAGTTTGTTGTAGTGCTGGAAGGGAAGAAGAAGTAAGAATTTTTTTTTCTGCAATGTTCCCGCAAGCTCTTTGAGGTTGCTTTCGTAGTGGCGCATTGCAAGGCGCCTGGATAAAAAAGACTCCAAAAGGAAAACGTTATTCCTGTATATTTTTAGTCGTCAACTTATTGCCGCTTTCTTTTGGCGAAAAGAAAGCGGCAGAAAGAAACGCATGCGAAATCGAAATGTATTTTCACAAGGTGGAGTTCGGATTCAGAATATAACAGGCACCGTATTAAAGACATGCTAATCGAATTCAATAAATATCACCTCGCCTTGGCTTTGTAAACTTCTGTCGATTTCGCGGGCGTGTGTAAAAGATACCACATTTTTTGATCGGTGCTATGCCCCTATCAGTACCCAGAGATCGTTTTCGTAGGGGCGCAGTGCACTGCGCCCAGATAGATAAGACTTTTAAAGGAAACGTTATTCCCGCTGAATAAACCAAGGCGTAAAATTAATACCATTGCTTGATTTTAAATATAAGAACAGACATATTTAATTTAAGCCAAGGAAGGCAGTATATCAGCGATATTATGGAATAAATGTCCTACAGGAGGTCGATGAGTTTCTATTGGAAATGCACAAAGACTTAGGCTATCATCGCACTAAGTTATCAAATGCTGACTATGAAATCTTTAATTCAAAAAATATTCCGGCTGTCTCCTAAGTAACAAATTATTAGAAATTCATCGAAACGAGCAAAATTAATAGATATTTGCTACTTTCTGAAAGAATTATACTGCAGGTATCATAATTGAGCTAACTACTTTAAAAAGGAATCCCGATAAAAAAAGCGAAACACACATCCATCAAGCAGCAGAAAACAAGAAGAAAAATTTATATGAAAGTCTGGGCATATATATTTATTACAACAAGCCAGCCTAAAAAGGTGGTTCAGGCACTTAGGCAAATCGATGGAGTCGTGAAAGCAGATGGACTCTTCGGCACGCCGGATGCAATCGCTATTGTCGAGGGGAAAGATATCGCTTCAATGGATGCCGTAATTGATAAAATTGTGACAATCCCGGGAATTATTTCTACCGATTCCAAAGTTGCAAGGTGGATCGAATAACAAGAATACTATAAGGATTTAATATTTGGTAATAGCAAAATATATTATCGTTTGGCTTGGATTGGTAATATTGGCAATTATTAACGGCGGCCTCAGGAATGAAGTGTATGAAAAATACGTTCCCGAATTATGCGCGCATCAAATATCAACCGCTACCGGATTACTGCTGTTCAGCGTATATCTTTGGTTTGTAAGTTCATTCTGGAAAATTCAAAAAAAGCAGGATGCGGTGATAATTTGTCTCGTCTGGCTTTCTCTCACTATTTTGTTCGAATTTATGTCCGGACATTACGTTATGGGCAATCCCTGGTCTGTGTTATTCCATGATTATAATATCTTCGAAGGCAGACTTTGGATTCTGGTACTGTTGTGGACGGTATTTGCGCCGTATGCAGTTTACAAACTACGAAAAAAATAAATGAAAGAAGGCAACAATTTATACCATCGCCTTCTTAAAAAGTCAAATACCATCTTTCTGAAAGTTGCATTATTGCTTGAATAAATTAAAACGACTTATTTATTATCATTAAATTACGGTAGTAAAACAGCTAATGCAATTGCCGAGGTCCATAAACCGTTCTTATCACCTTCCGCAGATTGTGTGACGTTAAATGTGCGAACGATCTTACCCGACATTTTGAATAGTTTTTCCCGTTCATCCCAGTTCGTATACGGATCGAATTGCATGCCTAACGTTGTTGCGAGCATGGAAGCCGCAAGATCTTCCGCATATTCACCGGCGCGCTCATCAGTTTCTCCAAAAGGATGGTGTTCGGAAAGATACCCGTATGCTGAATCATCTGCCGGCTGGGCAACACCGATTGAAGCTGCGATTAAACGATTCGGTTCATTAGTTGCGTTTCGTGCCACCACACAGAAAGTAATTTGTCCGGCATTTAATTGTCTTATGCCTTCATCCTTCGGAATACGTTTGCATCCCGGCGGATAAATACTCGAAACGTTCACTATGTTGCATTTTTCGATTCCTGCATCTCTCAGTTAAAGCTCGAATGACTGCAGGTAATCCTTATGGCGTCCGACGCCTTTTGAAAAAAAAATCTTAGTGGGAGTAAACAATTTATCATCTCCAACTTAATGATTATCGATCATCGTTTTACTTTTAAGAATTTACGTTTGCCGACTTTAAGTATGAATTCTTTTTTATCGGGCAATGATGCATTGGGATCGGATACACGTTCATTATCAATGCTTACGCCTCCCTGATCGATAAGCCGGCGTGCTTCACTTTTTGAAGCTGCGAGTTTAGCCTCTGATATCAATGCCGTAATGGTCAAAGGAGCGGTTACCGTATATTCTTTTATTTCGTCTGGAATGCTTTTTTCAACGAATATTCTATCGAATTCTTCTTCAGCGGCATCTGCAGCTTCCTGTGAATGATACATCCTGACCAGCGTCCGCGCAAGTGTACGCTTAATATTACGCGGATTGGTTTTGGGATTGTCCAAGGATTTTTTTATTTCTAATAGTTCTTTCTTTGGGATATCAGTCGTCAATTCGAAATACCGGTAAATCAGCTTATCGGGGATACTGAGTGTTTTGCCGTAGATATCTTTTGGCGAATCGTTTATACCGATGTAATTGTCGAGAGACTTGCTCATTTTTTCAACACCATCAGTTCCGATAAGAATCGGCATCATCAGCGTCACTTGCGGCTGCTGACCGAATTCCCGCTGGATATCTCTCCCTACCAGAAGATTGAATTTCTGATCTGTTCCGCCTAGCTCAACATCTGCGTGAATCGCAACAGAGTCCATTGCCTGTGCCAGAGGATAAAGGAATTCGTGCACGCTTATAGGTTCGCCGGCCTTGTAACGGATTGTAAAATCATCACGTTCAAGCATTCGCGCCACCGTGTATTTGCTTGCAAGCCGGATTACATTGGCAAAGCTCATTTTGTCCAGCCAGTCAGAATTATACTGCATCGTGACTCTATGTGATGAAAGGATTTTTGTGGCCTGTTCGAAGTATGACTGGCCGTTCTGCCGCGTTTCTTCAAGCGTTAGAGAAGGACGTGTTTTGCTTTTGCCCGACGGATCGCCGATCATTCCTGTAAAATCCCCGATGATAAGGATTGCCTGGTGCCCAAGGTTTTGAAATTGCCGAAGTTTACGAAGTACAACAGAATGTCCTAAATGTAAATCGGGACGGCTTGGGTCGCATCCGAGTTTGATGTTAAGCGGCTTCTTTGTTTTAATGGAATGTTCAAGTTTTTTAACGAGATCTTCTTCAGGAATAATTTCGAAGGCACCGCGCTTGATTAGATCCATTTGTTCATTGATGGGGGGAAACAATTCTTAAGTTTTACTCCTTTTCAGTCGTGCAATGTTTCGGTCAGATTCGCGCTTTGCAATTGCTTCGCGTTTATCATAACTCTTTTTACCGCGTGCAAGCGCAAGCTCGACTTTTGCATACGGTCCCTTGAAATATGCTGACAGAGGAATCAGTGTTAATCCTTTTTCTTTTAATCCGCCAAGCAATTTACGGATCTGTTTTTTCTGCAACAACAGCTTCCGTTTACGCCGGGGTTCGTGATTGTAAATATTACCATGCTCGTACGGATTGATGTGCATTCCTTCCAGCCACACCTCACCGCTTCTCAATTCAGCATAACTGTCCTGAAGATTTGCATTGCCCTGCCGCAGCGACTTCACCTCGGTGCCCTTTAGAACTATTCCGGCTTCAAATGTCTCGATGATGAAATAATCGTGCCGTGCTTTGCGGTTGCTTATTGAGACTCGTTGTGGTGTTTCTGCCATCCGCAAATTTTTGTTTTTAACATACCTGAAAAGTAAAAAAAAATCAATGATAATTCTAAATTAATTATATAAACAGAGTTTTATCAATAAAATGTATTAAAGCACCCTGCAGAACTTCTTGCCTGACCGAAAAGAACAGCTTGCTTATCAAATAAAGATGCAGAATAAGATGTTTTATGTAAACAGGCGAAGCAAAAGCACGACTTCTTTGCCTTTAGAGACACTTCTGACTATATTATATGCAAAAGCTGTATTCTTTCCATAGAAAGAAAGCATGGCAGAACGACAGTATGATGTGACGGTGATTGGCGGCGGTCCGGGAGGATATGTCGCGGCAATTCGGGCTTCACAGCTTGGAATGAAAGTGTGTCTTGTGGAGCGTGATAGACTCGGCGGTATATGCCTCAATTGGGGATGTGTTCCTTTAAAAGCACTCATCAAAAGTGCAGAATTGTTCCGCTCTTTCAATAAATCCCAGGAATTTGGAATCTCTCATAACGGGCTTACGTACGATTTTATGAAGATTATTGCACGAAGCCGCGGGATAGCTGACCGGATTTCCAAAGGTGTTGAGTATTTGATGAAAAAAAATAATATAGAGACTATTTCAGGAACAGCGAAACTTATTGATGGGAATTCTATTGAAATTGCAAAAGACGGGAAAGTTGTAGAAACAATAAAATCGAAAAGCGTTATTCTCGCTACAGGCGGAAGGCCGCGCACAATTCCCGGTATTGTTATTGATCGAAAGAAAATCATTACTAGTACCGAAGCGATGTCTCTGCAGGTCCAGCCAAAGTCAATGGTTATTATAGGCGGCGGTGCTATTGGAATTGAGTTTGCGTTTTTCTATAATTCTTTCGGGACAAAAGTAGCAATTGTGGAAATACTTGCATCGGTTTTACCGAATGAAGACAAGGAGCTTACAAAGAATCTTGAATCCAGTCTTAGAAAATCTGGAATTGATATTTTCACAGGTACAAAAGTGGAAAGTGTGAGAACTGACCATGAAGTGACTGTTGCGGTTTCTGATAAAGACGGGAAAAAAGATTTAAAAGCAGATATTGTGCTGATGGCGGTTGGTGTTCAGGCAAATATTGAAAATCTCGGACTTGAAGCAGCCGGGGTGAAAACCGAGCATGGTTACGTCAGTGTCGATGAATTCGGCAAGACCAACATCGATGGAATATACGCTGTCGGTGATATATCCGGTCCGCCGTTATTGGCGCATGTCGCTTCGCATGAAGGAATTGTAGCTGCCGATCATATTGCGGGAAAAGCAAAACATGGAGTTGACAGGTTAAACATTCCAAGCTGTACCTATTGTCAGCCGCAGGTTGCGAGTATAGGCCTGACGGAAGAAGCGGCAGTCGCGAAAGGATTGAAAATCAAGGTCGGCCGATTTCCATTTAGGCCTTTGGGCAAGGCGATGGCACTTGGTGAAACTGAGGGAATGGTAAAACTTATCTTTGATGAAAAAAGCGGCGAACTGCTCGGTGCTCATATTATCGGTTCAGAAGCAACGGAGCTGATTGCCGAGCTTGGTATGGCGAAAGCGTTAAAAGCAACCTGGGAAAATTTGCATAATACCATGCACGCGCATCCGACGTTATCGGAGGCGGTGATGGAAGCAGCCGGGCAGGCATTCAATGCCGCAATTAATATCTAAAATTATCGAATTGTGCTGATTATTGACGCATATTCCGCTGCAGTTTTAATTAAAGGAACAAAGATGAGCGAGATTGTGAATTTTCATTTGTGTATATTAGAGTTGTTCGAAAGGGAAGGCAGAATCATATATTGATTGTGCTCCATGTGTATGTTTTTATCTCATGCGAAATAACGATTTGGACATTTTGGCTTTGTATAGGTGAAATAACGGCTTTGGAAATTCAAGAAACACAAAAAGAAAAAACGGTTTCAGCGCGGCTTCTACATCCAGAATGGTTAAAAGTAAAAATTCCCGGCGGCAAGGATTATGCACGTCTTGACGGCATCATACGCTCCAAAAATCTGCATACAGTGTGCGAGGAAGCACGATGTCCAAATATGAAGGAATGCTGGAATTCAGGTACTGCAACTTTCATGATTCTTGGCGATATTTGTACCAGATCCTGCAGATTCTGTGGGGTAAAAACAGGAAGACCGAATTTTGGATTAGATTGGGATGAACCGCGCCGTGTTGCTGAAGCGGTTGAATTGATGAAGATTAAGCATGCGGTGATAACTTCCGTTAATCGTGATGAGCGGAAGGATGGAGGAGCGCCAATATTTGCAGAAACAATACGGTTGATTCATGAACAGGTGCCGGGATGTAAAGTAGAAGTGCTTATTCCTGATTTCAAAGGAAGTAAAGATGCACTTGAAATCGTGCTTACGGCAAAGCCAGACGTTCTCAATCATAATTTAGAAACGGTCCCGCGTTTGTATCGTACGGTGCGCCAGCAGGCAAATTACCGGCAGTCACTGGAAGTGCTCGATCGGGCAAAGAAAAAAGGATTTATAACGAAGACAGGATTAATGCTCGGCGTGGGAGAATTGACGGAAGAAATTTTAGAAGTGATGAGTGATGTTCGTGCTGTACGATGCGATATTCTAACACTTGGCCAGTATCTACGGCCTACAAAAGAACATTTGCCGGTCGACCGATACGTGCATCCGGATGAGTTTAAAATGCTGAAGGAAGAAGCATTGAAGATGGGATTTCGGCATGTTGAATCAGGCCCGTTAGTACGCAGTTCTTATCATGCAGCAGGACAGGTTTGAGAGTCCTATGATAACAAAATACGGATACGATGTTTATTTAACTATCGCAGCAGTATGTGTTGTCGTTATTGTCCTTGCGCTTCTATTTATCGAACCGAAATCCTACCGATACGCGATTATTGCGGTTTCACTTGTGTTTCTTGGATTTGCAACCAATTTCTTTCGTGACCCCGAGCGCACAACGCCGAAAGGTGATAACCTTATTGTCTCTCCGGCAGACGGTAAAGTCATTGTTATTAAGCAGGTTAGAGACGATGAATTCTTCCATGCAGACGTACGGCAGATAAGTATTTTTATGTCGCCGCTCAATGTTCATGTCAATCGCAATCCCATCACCGGAACGGTGCAGCATACGCGGTATGTCGAAGGCGAGTATTTTGCTGCATTCGAAGATAAAGCATCGGAAAGAAATGAGCAAATGATTATCGGACTTGAAGGAGCAAACGGAAAATTAATGCTCAAGCAAATTGCCGGATTTATTGCCAGGCGTATTGTTTGTGCATTAAAGCCGGGTGACACGGTGAATATGGGAGAGCGGTTTGGCATGATTAGATTCGGTTCACGTTTAGATGTTCTTATTCCTCTGTCCGTGAATGTTCAAGTAAAAACGGGTGATATGGTGAAAGCCGGTGAAACAGTGCTGGGAAATTATTCCCGGAATGAATCGGAGAAAATGAAATAAAATGAAAATTACTCGAGCAGTTGTTCCAAGTCTTTTTACAATACTGAATATATTTTGCGGATTTCTTTCTATTGTTAGTGTCAGTGAGGGGCACCTTCATACGGCAGCCTGGTTCATTATTCTTGCTGCTATTTTCGATTCTTTGGATGGGGTGATGGCACGTATTACGCGTTCATCAAGCCAGTTTGGCGTCGAACTGGATTCTCTTGCAGATGTAGTCTCATTTGGTGCGGCTCCGTCGTTTTTGGTTTATCAGGCACATCTGTACTCATTAGGGAATTGGGGAATTATTATTGCGGCATTGCCTGTTGCTTTTGGAGCTATTCGTTTAGCCCGGTTTAATGTTCAACTTGTGGGATTTGATAAAGACTATTTCAATGGATTGCCGATTCCGATGCAGGCGATTACAATTTGCGCATTCATTCTTCATTATTACAGCGAAGGCTTTGGACTGAACGGCTGGAGCAGATCCGGATTGACGGTTCTTGTTATTGTTCTCTCATTCCTGATGGTGAGCCGTGTAAAGTATGATACACTTCCAAAATTTACCAAACGTCAGATAAAAGCTCGTCCCTGGAAAATAATAGGTCTAATAATCGGAATACTTATTATTATATTCTCAAAAGGGACACTTCTCTTTCTTTTACTTGCGCTGTATATCGTATTCGGGTTGATCAGATATATCGTTCAGGGATTGATGAAGTTATTTAAAAAAACCGGGAATGAACTGAAAGCGGAAGAGAAATTCTCGCGCATTGATATATAGGAGATAAATGTGTTTCATTCGAAAGTTATCGTAACTCTGAAAAAATCCATTCTTGATCCGCAGGGAAAAGCTGTGGAGCAGGGTATTCATTCACTTGGTTTTGATGCTGTCAGCGATGTACGGATCGGCAAGTATATCGAAATGGATATAGATACGAATTCGCATGAAGATGCCGAGCGAATAACTAAGGAGATATCGGATAAACTTCTTGCCAATCTGGTAATGGAAAGCTATTCGTTCAATACCGAATCTGTTAAAGAATAACTGAATAGAACATGAAAAAAGCAAAGATTGGTGTGATTGTCTTCCCGGGCTCAAACTGCGATCATGACAGCTATTATGTTGCTGAGACTATGATGAAACAGGATGCTCGGCTTATCTGGCACAAAGACGGCTCAATAGGCAATGTGGATGTTGTTATTCTTCCGGGTGGATTTTCATATGGTGACTATCTTCGATGCGGAGCAATTGCACGTTTTTCACCGGTTATGAAGGATGTCGTCCGATTTGCCAATAACGGCGGTTTGGTAATTGGAATATGCAATGGATTTCAAGTGCTTACAGAAGCAGGATTGCTGCCCGGTGTTTTGTTAAAAAATAAATCTTTGCTGTTTATCTGTAAGTATTTACATCTTCGTGTGGAGAATGCGAATACAAAATTTACGCACAGATGCGAATCGGGAGAGATTATTGAAATTCCAATCGCACATGGAGATGGAAATTATTTTACCGATCAGGATACGCTGAAACGGCTGGAAGACAATCAGCAAGTTGTGTTTCGTTATTGCGATCGTTTTGGTAATTTGACAGATGACGCAAATCCTAACGGTTCATTGAATAATATTGCAGGTATTATCAACGAGGCTGGAAACGTACTTGGAATGATGCCTCATCCGGAGCGTGCATCGGACCCGGTGTTAAAGCATATCGATGGAAGAAAAATATTTGAATCCATAATTCAGAGTATAAATCCACAGTTTCAGACAGCAGAAAATATGGTTTCAGAGAGGAGCGTGTAATATGGGATCTATTGGTGGTCAAGAACTTTTTCTTATTCTCCTCATAGTCCTCGTTTTCTTCGGTGCAAAAAAATTACCAGAATTAGCACGAGGACTTGGACAGGGGATTCGTGAATTCCGAAAAGCCGCAAAAGATGTACAGGATGAAGTCGAGAAAGAAACAAAAAAACTCGACGAGAAGAATGATGCAAAGCCGCAAGGCTGATTATTGAATCCTGGAATCCACGTCTAAATAGCAATACATACAGCGAGTTACATGAAATCATTTGAAGTGCTGCGAGCGGAGTTAACGGCAGGAACTACGACCTGCGAGCGTATTACTTCGGAATATCTGCGCGCGATCGAAGAAAAAAAGAATTTAAATGCATTTCTTTCAGTTCTTCCGGAGAAAGCTCTTGCGCAGGGGAGGATTGTCGATAAGAAGCTTCAGAACGGAACAGCCGGCCCGCTTGCAGGAATGGTAATGGCTGTAAAAGATGTCATTTGCATGAAAGACGAGCGGGTGACATGCGGATCAAAGTTTTTGGAAAATTTTGTCTCTCTCTATGATGCAACCGTTATTCAGCGTTTGCGTGATGCAGATGCCGTTATTATCGGTAAAACCAATATGGACGAATTTGCGATGGGTTCATCAACGGAGAACTCGGCGTATGGACGGGTAAAACTCCCGCAGAATGAAACACGCATTCCCGGAGGTTCAAGCGGAGGTTCCGCGGTTTCGGTACGGGCAGGAATGTGTACGGCCTCTTTAGGATCGGATACAGGCGGTTCAATTCGGCAGCCGGCGGCATTTTGCGGAGTGATAGGATTGAAACCGACATATGGAAGAGTCTCACGCTTTGGACTCGTTGCCTATGCATCATCGTTCGATTCGATCGGACCTTTCGCATTAACAACAAAAGATGCGGCCAGTGTATTTCAGGTTATAGCCGGACATGATCCCAACGATTCAACATCCGTAAAAGTAGCTGTGCCGGACTATATTTCGCAATTAACCGGAAGCGTAAAAGGCCTGCGCATTGGGATTCCAAAAGAATATTTTGGTGAAGCTCTCAATTCTGAAATCCGTGAGGCAATAGAAAAGAAAATCGAAATTTTGCGAAGCAATGGTGCGGCTGTCACCGAAATTAGTCTTCCTCATACAGAATATACAATCGCCGCTTATTATGTTCTTGCGACCGCAGAAGCATCGTCGAATCTTGCACGGTATGACGGTGCACGGTACGGCTATCGGAACAAGGATGCACGTGATCTTTCAGAAATGTATATCAAATCGCGGAGTGAGGGATTTGGTACTGAGGTTAAACGCCGCATAATGCTTGGCACGTATGTTCTTTCTGCCGGTTACTATGACGCGTATTATCGAAAAGGCCAGAAAGTAAGGCGGCTAATTCAGGATGATTTTATTAAAGCATTTGAAAAGGTCGATTGCCTAATAACGCCAATAGCACCCAGTACTGCATTCAAAGCAGGGGAAAAAATGAACGATCCTCTGCAAATGTATTTATCTGATATCTATACAACATCGGCAAATCTTGCGGGTATTCCCGGAATCAGCATTCCGTGCGGAGAAGATCGTAAGGGATTGCCGATTGGTATGCAGATTCTTGGGCCTCATTTTGGTGAACCGGTTTTATTGCGAGTTGCGGATTTTTTAGAAACAGCTTAACACCATAATATATCAATAAAGAGGAAAATTAATCACAATGAGCATCCTTGTCAATAAAAACACGCGTCTCGTTGTGCAGGGCATTACGGGAAGCGAGGGAACATTCCATACCAGACAAATGATGGAATATGGAACAAACGTAGTAGCCGGAGTTACGCCGGGAAAAGGCGGGATACAATATCAGGGTAATGAGAAGGATCGGCTGCCGTGCGCGGTTCGTGTTTTTAATTCTGTAAAAGAAGCGGTTAAAAGCGAAAGAGCGAACGCTTCTGTAATTTTTGTTCCTGCAGCTTTTGCCGCCGATGCAATAATGGAATCTGCGGATGCCGGTGTCAAACTTATCGTAGCTATTACTGAAGGGATTCCAACAAATGATATGATAAGTGTGTGTGAATATATATCAAGAAAAGGGGTGCGGCTCGTTGGACCGAATTGTCCCGGTGTGATTACTCCGGGAGAATCGAAGATCGGTATTATGCCTGGTTTTATTCATAGGCCGGGTCGGGTTGGAGTCGTATCGCGAAGCGGAACTTTAACCTACGAAGCGGTCTCGCAGTTAACAGAACGCAGTATCGGACAATCTTCTTGCATAGGCATTGGAGGCGATCCGATTATTGGAACGCAGTTTATCGATGTTATAAAACTTTTTAATGCGGACAGGAAAACAGATGCTATCGTCATGATCGGAGAGATCGGCGGAACTTCTGAAGAAGAAGCAGCTGAGTATATTAAAAAATATGTAAAGAAACCGGTTGTCGGATTTATTGCCGGCCGGACTGCCCCTAAGGGGCGCCGCATGGGGCATGCAGGTGCTATTATCTCCGGCGGAAAGGGGGATGCGGAAGAAAAAATAAAAGCAATGAGAAAAGCCGGAATCACTATCGTGGATAGTCCTGCCGTAATCGGTGAGACAATGGAAAAAGTTCTACACAAATATAGCAGAGTTGTGAATAAAAGAAAAAGAAAAGAAATAAATGTGAAAAAGAAAAATAGAAAAAATGTTTCGAAACGAAAATTGAAAAGAATAAAAAAGAAATGAAATGCACCATGAATGATGCGTGGCAATCAAATTGCGTGTGAACTGGCAAGTGCTCTCCACGAAGGAGACTGTAAAGAAAATTAACTTTGAACAATCAATATAACCGGCAGAAATAATTATATTTTTTACTAACTTAAATTATTACTATGCTTCTTAAGAAATGGAAAAAAATTTCCGAAGCCGTCCTCTTTCGTAATTTCTGGTGGATATATAAAAAAGACGAAACTGAATTACCGGACGGAAAGCGGGGAGAATATCACTATGTCCATACAAATGGTGCAAGTATGGTAGTACCGATTTTAAGCGATGGCAGGATCGTTTTTGTAAAACAATACAGATATTTAAATGACCGTGAAAGTCTGGAGCTTCCCTGCGGAGGCGTGAAGAACGGGCATACTTATGAAGAGACCGCAAAATATGAACTTGAAGAAGAAGCGGGATTTATAGCCGGTGATTTGCGTATGTCAGGTGAATTCAATCCGTATAACGGTATAACAGATGAGCTTTGCAGGGTTTTTGTCGCAAGAGAGCTTACGGCAGTTCCGCCGATACCGGATGAAACGGAGGAATTTGAGATAGTATATATGACTCCGGATGAGGTTGATACTTGTATTGCTAATGGCGCAATTTGGGATGGAATGACAATAGCCTCCTGGAATATAGCAAAGTCCAGTATTTTTGAGTAAATCCTTATTTTGCTTTTTCCCCTTACAAAATTCCCTATTTTTTCTGGTGGTTTGTAGAAAGTACTTATTCCGTAAGAAAAAATGCGGAAAATTTTGTATTTTCGATTCACTTTTTCGGGTACAAAGTTTGTCGATTAGAACGGGTCGCAAAGATAGTATGTAAGGTTTAAAGAGTGATACAGGTCACAAAAATTGTAAACGTCTGCTCTATATTGATACAGATTAATACATATAGAGTAGAAAGATAAGGAAGGGATATCGATCTAATGCGGGCCAATGCCATTTAACACTTGAATATGAAATTGTGATAATATATAATGTAATAGGATTTTAAGTCTTATTAATAAATTATCGAGGCAATATGAATACCGGACAAACAATGCTTACCATAGCAGCATTAGCCATGCTTTCTATTATTTCTTTGAATTATTACCGATCTATGGGGCAAGCTGGGAATACTTTGTCGAGTAGCAATGCAGGATTTACGGCAATTACAGTAGCCACATCATTTTTGGAACGCGTAGAAGGCTATAAGTTTGATGAATATACCGATACCATAGCCGTCAAATCTCCTGATTCCACAAAATTCACACCACCGGCAAGTTTAGGAATAACAGCAGCGGAAATAGCTGATGGAGAGGTTCGCGGAAATTACGATACATATGATGATATTGATGATTTTGATAAAGACACTATCATATACACTGCAGATTGGAATAATGAGCAGTACGAAGTATCTTTCCGAGTTTACTATGTTAATCCATGGACCGATATGTCTACCGAATTGACAAATAAAACATCCTTTTTGAAACGTATTGACGTCAAAGTAACGAGGATATTTCCCCCGGCCGACACAACAGTAGTAAAAGAGGTGAATATATCTTCGCTTCATGGTTTCTATTTCTATCATCCAATTTGATAAAATGTAAATAAAAAAAATATTGGAGCTTGGCTATGAGTGTAATGATGGATATAATATTTGCGGCCTTTATTGGAGGCGTGATTTGTCTTATCGTCATCAATGCAAACTTTGTTATTAACGAAACAGTGGCGACCTATAATAGCACAGTAGTGGTTCAACAGATGCTTATTGCTGATGCCCAGATTGTCGAAAGCGAATTTCGTAATATTGGATGTGGTGTCTCCGATACGGCTGACGCAAAGATAAAACAGGCAATGGATACAAGTATAACATTCTACATGGCTCTTAGGCCGGAACCAACTTCAATTCCCATTGAAATACTATATTATTCAGGTTCAACAACCGAACTTCCAGTCACTGATAATCCTAATGATCGGTACCTTTATCGTAAGGAAGGCAATGAAGCTGTTGAAC
>CAZYAM010000028.1:0-27619 GCA_964645575.1 uncultured Ignavibacteriaceae bacterium | reverse complement strand
GGTGTCCCGCTTATTACACCCACAGCAACAGCGAATGGCATTGCAGCAATCGGTCCTTTTATTTTTCAAGCGAATCCCGACTATGATATTAGAGGTCGATCAGTAGCAGCGTATGCATACAATACACTTGGTGCACGGAGGTTTGCCGTTCTTGCACCGGCCGATGCAGTAGGGAAGCAAATGGTCGATTCGTTCATTGCCGAAGTTGATACACTAAAAGGTGAGATGATAGACGTAGAATGGTATGCAACAGGAACGACGGATCTGAGAATGGAGCTTACAGCACTTAGGAGGAGAGCGCTGGAAAAGCTCGAAGTGCCTACAGTCAATTTCGGGGCGAAAATGAGACAGACTGAGTTGAATAAATTTATCGAATGGGGAGTTGATCAGCGTATATTGGACTCGCTTATAGAACGCAGGCTCAAGGCTCCTGTTACTCTGCTCTTTGGCGAACGCGGAAAATTTATTGCCGATTCATTGAAAATTGCAACACAACTTGAAAAATTTAAATATGATAGTCTAGGATTTCCGGTAACGAATATCGATGCAATCTTTATTCCGATTGCGAGTTCGGAAGAAATTGCGGCTGTCAGTTCACAGCTGAAATTCTTCAATTTAGATGCACAGGTTCTTGGTACAGGCGATTGGAATGATATGACTGCACTTGACCAGAATCGTCAATACACAGAAAAAACAATATTCACAGTGGATACCTATTTTGATACCAAGAGCGATGCATATAAAATATTTGCAACAAAGTATCGGCAAGAAAACAATAATAAACCTCCGGGCATTAATGCATTGCTCGGTTATGATGTAGCGAAGTTGATAATTGAAATCATTTCACGGGGGAAAACAAGACGCACGGATGTAGCGGTAGCTCTTTCAAGCGTTGAAGGATACGAAGGACTGCATTCGAAGATATCCTTATCATTAAACCGAGTAAATGCTTACCTTACGGTAATGCAATACAGGAATCGCCAAATTCTTAAAATCGGAGAGATCGATCTAACCCGTCAGGGAAAATAAAAGTTTGAAAAAGATTCACGAAACAACAAAGGTTTTGGAGTCAACGTCTTATCACGTCCCTATCAAAGATTGGCCTGCAGACGAACGTCCGCGTGAGAAACTTATTAAACGGGGAGCAGGCAATCTAACAGATGCTGAATTATTGGCAATTCTCATTCGGACAGGGAGAAAGGGCGTTACTGCAGTTGATCTTGCGCGGCATCTCTTGGCAGAAGAAAGAACGTTAAGGGATATTTCGTCAATGTCCGTAAATGGAATCCGATTATTAGGAATAGGTGAAAGCAGGGCAATTGCCATCGTTGCAGCATTTGAACTAGCAAAACGGCTGCCGGAAATGAGAGGAAAAGAACGGCTAAGAATTCACTCACCTGAAGATATAGTTCGACACTTCCAAACGAAATTAAGGGATCTCGTACAAGAAGAATTGTGGGTTTTTCCATTGAATGCGGTTAACCAGCTGTTAGAGCCAAAACAAGTAAGTAAGGGAATATTGAACTCGTCACTTGCTCATCCTCGAGAGTGCTTTCGCGAAGCTATAACTCAATCGGCGGCTGCGGTTATTTTCGTGCATAATCATCCAAGTGGTAATCCGGAACCGAGTCAAGATGATCTTGCTATTACAAAACAGCTTATGGATGCCGGAAAAATTATCGGAATAGCAGTACATGACCATATTATTATTGCCGGCGATAGATATACCAGCCTTGCCGAACGCAAGATAATACAGTGAAAATTCTGTAAATAGTGTGTAAAAGTGGTATAATCTTTTTCCTATAAATTTAAAAATTTACTTGACTTTATTTGCTCTTATACTTAATATGTGGCGAGTTAAAGTAAATGTTGTATAGTCCCCCAATCAGTATACAAGGTCATCGTAAGGAGAAGAACAAAATGAAAAAACCCTTTGCCGTCGTTATCATTGGATGCTTGATGATAATAGGCTTATTTGTTGGCTGCAGCAGTAGCCCTTCAGATGAAGAAATGCA
Organism: uncultured Ignavibacteriaceae bacterium; assembly: GCA_964645575.1. Taxonomy (GTDB): domain Bacteria; phylum Bacteroidota; class Ignavibacteria; order UBA10030; family UBA10030; genus Fen-1298. Next base: position 25,604 of record CAZYAM010000028.1, on the reverse strand, counting down.
GCAGTTAAACGATTTAAAAGCAGAATTAACGTCATTGGAAAAAGGAATTGCAGCACGTGAATCCGAGAAAGTTGATTTGTTGAAATCAATAGCGGATAAGGATGCACAAATTGCGCAATGTGCCAAAGATAAAGAGGAACTTCAACAGCAGCTTCAAAATCTGAAGTAATCGGATAGCCCAACAAGGAGATGAAAAAATGAAAATATTAATTCGTTTAAGTTTAATTACGATGTTGGTTGCTGCTTTCACTTATTTGTCATTTGCTCAAGATGAATTGACAAAAGAAGAATGGCAGAATCAAATTACAGAAATAACAGCCAAACTTCCTGAGTTAAGAGCCAAGCTTGCAGATTTACAAAAAGAAGCGGAAGAACTTCTGAAACAGGAAGCCGAAAAAGTACAGGCTTTAAAGGTTTGCACTGACGAACTTGAAGGATTGAAAAAGACATTAGCGGAAAAGACAGCATCAGCCGAAGGTACAATGTATACTGTAGGTACATGGGCAAGAGATAGGGATTGTCTGTGGAATATCGCCAAGAAGCCGAAGATTTATGATAATCCATTCTTATGGCCGAAAATATGGCAGGGTAACCGTGACCAGATTAAGAATCCCGATATAATTCATCAGGGTCAAAAGCTGACGATTCCTCCGAAGGCAAGTTTGACAAGGCAAGAGAGGAATGCTTTAAATTCATATTGGTCAAGGAAACGAGAAAGAGCAGCCGCAGTAAATCCATAAAAATGGTTGAATCACGCAATACCTGCGTGGAAATACTGAGCATGTAAACAGGCGCCCTTGCGGTAGCAGTAGCTGCCGAAGGGCGTCTTTTTTATATAACCTATGAAAGGAGTAATGAAAAGTTGACTGAAAAGAAGATACCACTTGCCGGAGTTGATGTTGTTCAATTGCTTGGTTTTAACGATGCAAATCTTCAAATGATTGAAGAGCGATTCGATGCGAATTTAACAGTTCGTGGAGACCAATTAATGATACGTGGATCGCAATTTGAAATCGGGAAAATTGAGAAAGTGGTCGGCGAGCTAATCTATATGTTAAATAAAAACGGCAGTTTAAATCCAAACGATATAGATACTGTTATTGATCTGGTTTCAGTCAATGGTTCGGCGCCGGAAGTTTCTTTAGAAACACAGTTAGAAGATAATGATTCTGTTATCTTGTATACGAAGATGGGTGTTGTTAAAGCCAGAACTCAAGGGCAAAAACATTATACTCAGCAAATTCGTAAAAACGATATTGTTTTTGCAATTGGACCGGCAGGGACAGGAAAAACCTATCTTGCAGTAGCGATGGCGGTCGCCGCTCTTAAAAATCGCGATATAACGCGTATCATCCTAGCACGTCCTGCAGTGGAAGCAGGCGAGAGTTTAGGATTTTTACCCGGTGATTTCCGAGAGAAGATTGACCCTTATTTACGCCCGCTCTATGATGCACTGGAAGATATGCTCTCAGTGGAGAAACTTCGCGGGTATCTTGAAAAAAGAATTATTGAAATTGTACCACTTGCCTATATGCGCGGTAGAACACTCCACAACGCATTTGTGATTCTCGATGAAGCACAGAATGCTACTGCTGTGCAGATGAAAATGTTTCTGACACGGCTTGGACCAAATTCCCGTGCTATAATAACAGGTGATGTCACTCAAATCGATCTGCCGACTAAAACGACTTCAGGGTTGGTGCAGATACAAGAGGTATTAAAAAAAATACATGGAATTACATTCTGTACCTTCGATAAAAATGATGTCGTACGTCATAAATTGGTAAAGGACATCATCGAAGCGTATGATCGTTACCATATCAACGGAACAGGAGATCGCAAAGGAGCCGCCGGAAATTAAAGCGTACTAAGTCTCCGACCTTTTCTTTGCATCCCAGATTTCATCCATTTCTTTCATTGAAACCGATTGAATACGTTTTCCCCGGCGTTGAAGTTCTTTTTCGATATGATAGAATCGTTCGGAGAACTTATTAGTCGATGCATTTAAAGCAAACTCAGGATTGATCCCGATAAATCTGGAATAGTTAACAAGTGCGAATAAAACATCGCCGAATTCTTCCTTTATCCTTTTCTGTTTCTTTGACAGTTCAGCACCTGTAAGTTCGTTGATCTCCTCGACAACTTTTTTCCACACATCGGATTTCCTTTTCCAATCAAAGCCAACTTTTGAAGCTTTTTCCTGAATGCGAAATGCCCTGAGGAGTGCCGGCATTTCCGTAGGTACGCCGTCGATCACTGAAATTCTGCCTTCCTTGAGTTTTATATGCTCCCAGTTTCTTTTCACGTCTTGAGCATTTTTTACTCGAGTATTACCGAAAACATGAGGATGTCTCCGAGTCATTTTTTCCGAGATGGATTCGATAACATCATTCAATGTGAATGCCTGCTCTTCTTCTGCAATAACGGCGTGAAGAACAATATGCAGCAGTATATCTCCGAGTTCCTGCTTTAACTCAGTATGATTTTCCAGGTTGATGGCTTCGATTACTTCATATGTTTCTTCGATCAAACTGCAGCGAATGGATTTATGGGTTTGTTTCCTGTCCCAGGGGCATTCTTTTCTTAAACGTTTGACGATTTTGATGAATTTATTGAATGAGTCGCATTCTTTCTTTTTTTTCATCAGTACTCCATTTTTGTTTATCATACCGAAAAACACGGCCAGAATCAAACGGTTCAAAACAAGACGTTTGTTTTTATTGTAGTTATTGCGTATTTTGACTTTGATTACGGGGCTGTAGCTCAGCTGGGAGAGCGCTTCGTTCGCAACGAAGAGGTCGTCAGTTCGATCCTGATCAGCTCCACAAAATTGAAGACAAAATGTCTCAGTAAAAACGTGAAGTTTATAATTGGATAGTGTACATAAAGGTCGGAGTTTTATTGGTTTATTTGGGGTCAAGTCCTGCGCAACAAAACATTGCCCAACCCCGCCAGGTCCGGAAGGAAGCAACGGTCAGCAATCAGTTTCGTGTGACGCAGGGAAACTTGACCTCTTTTTTTGTCGATTTTTTAATCTTAAAAGCCGACACCGGAGGCTTGTGAATAAGAAATTCACGGAAAAACGGTCAATACCATATGGTTCATTTTAATAAAACCATTATTATTCATGCCATTAATCGTATGCTTTTAGGTAAGCATTATTCTGAATTTGGCATGGTATTATGTTTCAGCCGATTTGGAGAAAGACTCACGAAAGTGTTTACTTGCCTCGAATGGTATCAGTATTCGGGCGGGACTTTTCCACTTCGTTTTGGAACGCGGTTAGTTCATAAAAACAATTTATTGATGTTGTGGAAGAGGATCATACATGAAAAAAGATATTATTATCAATTCAACTGCGAACGAGCATCGAATTGCTATTCTTGAGGATGGCAGGACCGCTGAGCTGTTCGTAGAAACACCAGGCAGGGATCGCAATGTCGGCGACATTTACTTTGGACAAGTTGCTAAAGTAATGCCTGGAATACGTGCCGCATTTGTAAAAATAGGCATGGAACAGGATGCCTTTCTGCATTTCTCAGATATTGGTTCAATTGAAGAATATAACTCTTTATTTGAAGAAGAAGACGACGAGAAGGAAGAAGAGATTGCAGATATAATAAATGAAGCAGGGCTGGAAAATGACAGTGATGAGGCTCAAAACATCGGAGAAAACGGTGTTTCAATAGCCGTTGAAAAGCCGGTCGTAAAAGAATCGCGCCAAAATCAGCATAGAAGACGTCACTCAGCACAGAATTTCCCGCTGGCTAATCTGCAAAAGGGGCAAGAAATACTTGTACAGATAACAAAAGAACCGGTAGGGAAAAAAGGTGTTCGTGTACGTTCGGCAATCTCACTTCCCGGACGATTTCTTGTTCTGATCCCTTTCGATGGAAAAGTGGGAGTGTCAAAAAAGCTGGTAAATTTCAAAGAGAAACGACGGCTTAGAAAGTTGGTGCGAGGGATGCTGCCGAAAGGATTCGGTGCTATTATCCGCACTGTTGCTGACGGGAAGACCGATGAGATGCTCCAGCAGGATCTTAACGATCTCATAAAAACTTGGGAAGGTATTGAAAAAGCTGTAAAATCGGTAAAAGCCCCTGCACTTATTTACAAAGACATGAATACTACATCGAGTGTTATCCGCGATCTATTTCAGGAAGCGGTTGAGCATGTAGTTGTTGATCAAAAAAAGCTTTACAAAGAAATTCGGAATTATGTCCAGTGGATGTCACCCGATATGCTTAACCGGGTAGAATATTATCGGGATAAGGAACCTGTCTTTGATAAGTACGGAATAGAGAAGGACATTCAGACACTTCTGAGTAAAAAAGTATGGTTAAAAAGCGGCGGTTACTTGTTTATTGAGAAAACGGAAGCAATGACCGTTATCGATGTGAACAGCGGACGATATGCTGCAAAGAGAGAACAGGAATTGAACTCGTTGCGCACCGACCTGGAAGCGGCACGAGAAGTGTGCCGGCAGTTGCGGCTTCGTGATATCGGCGGCCTTGTTGTAGTTGATTTTATAGATCTGGAAGACGATAAAAATCAAAAGAAGATCTATGATGAAATGAAGAAAGAATTGCGCAAAGACCGTGCAAAAGTCACGGTATTGCCGATGACGGAATTTGGCCTGGTTCAAATGACGCGTCAAAGAATACGCCAGAGTGTGCAATTAAGTTTCAGCGAAGCTTGTCCAATGTGCAGAGGCACTGGTCAGGTACAGTCTAAAACATCGACAATGAATCAGATAGAACGATGGATTAAACGGTTTAAAACAGAAAAGCGCGAGTATCGGCTGGAGTTGCGTGTTCATCCGACTATTGAAGAATATCTATGCAGCGGTACGATAAGCAGGTTAACAAAATTGCAGCTAAAATTTTTCGTTAGGATAAAGCTCATTCCGGATTTATCGCTGTCTGCTGAAGATTTTAAATTTTTCTCGGTAAAACAGCAAAGAGAAATTACAAGCCAATACAAGTAGCGATCTAATCTAAAATAAATTTAGAGGAAAAAATGCCAAAACAAACACCGTTTTATAATCTTCACAAGGCGCTTGGAGCGAAAATGGCGGAATTCGCGGGCTATGAAATGCCGATTCATTACTCGGGTATTATTGAAGAACATCTTAACGTTCGTCAGAATGTCGGTGTTTTTGATGTTACTCATATGGGAGAGTTTTATGTGCGAGGCAACGATGCACTCGCGTTCCTCCAGAACGCAACAATAAATGATGTTGCCAAGTTAAAACCGGGGAAAATACAATATTCCGCGATGTGTTATCAGGATGGCGGCATTATAGATGATCTTCTTGTTTACAAATTGGAAAAAGAATATATGCTCGTTGTGAACGCGTCAAATATCCAAAAAGATTTTGACTGGCTGCAATCTCAGAAATTCGGCGATGTTGAAATTGAAAACGCGAGTGATACGACGGCAATGCTTGCAGTCCAGGGTCCAAAATCACTTGAGACGCTTCAGCAATTAACAAAGGAAGATTTGTCGAGAATTGAGTACTACAATTTTGCGCACAATACACTTGCAGGAATCCCGATGTTCATTTCTCGTACCGGATATACAGGTGAACTTGGTTTTGAATTATATTTTAATGCGGATAAGGAGCGGGCAAAAAAAATCTGGACAGCGATCTTTGATGCGGGCAGGAAATTTGGTATTATTCCAATAGGACTTGGTGCACGTGATACTTTGAGGCTTGAAATGGGGTATTGTCTTTATGGCAATGATATCGACAAAACAACGCATCCGCTTGAAGCGGGCCTGGGATGGATTACAAAACTTGATAAAAATGATTTTATAGGAAAAGATGCAATAGTGAAAGCAAAAAAAGAAGGTTTGAAACGTAAGCTGGTCGGACTAATGCTTCAGGATAAAGCGCTTGCACGTCATGGATATGAAATTATTTATAATACTCAAGTTGTCGGGAAAGTCACAAGCGGAACATTTTCTCCATCGATTCAAAAAGGTATAGGAATGGGGTACGTCGCATCCGAACTTTCTAATGCCGGAACGTTAATTTCAATTCGAATACGGGGAAAAGAAATTCCGGCCACTGTTATAAAATTGCCGTTTCTGCAGAAGCATTAGTATGAAGGGGTGTAAATGAAAATAGATCTCAGTTTTAATGCCGTGCAGTTTGATGAGCTGCAGTTACGTGAGAAGAACGTGATAGTGATTGATGTCTTGCGAGCAAGCACTACAATAACAATTGCACTTAAAAACGGAGCGCGTGAAATCATTCCGGTGGCAAGTATCGAATCCGCAGTGAAGATTTCCGGCAGCCTTTTCGGAGAGGTAACGCTCCGTGGAGGCGAACGCAACGGAAAAATAATTGAAGGATTTAACCTGGGGAATTCACCGCTTGAATACAGCGAAACTGCGGTGAAAGGAAAGTCGATTATTTATTGCACGACAAATGGTTCCGTAGCGATGGCAAAAAGCCGGTACGCGCGCACATTGGCGGTCGGTTCATTTATAAACTTGACGACAACGACTAATTTTATTAGGGATGGGAAAAAGGATTTTCTTTTTATTTGCGCAGGCAGAGCAAATACAGTCGGGAATTTTAGTCTGGAAGATGCAGTTTGTGCCGGTATGATGATTCAGAATCTATTAAAAACTGAATCGCTTGAGGTCGAGTTGAGTGATTCAGCTAAGGCAGCTTATGCAGTTTCTAAAACATACAGCCGCTCAATCCATAAAATGTTGAAGACTTCTGAACATGGAAAATTTTTAATTGATTTGGGTTTTGTAGAAGATCTAAAAATTTGCGCCCAGGTTGATTCTGTCCCGGTACTTCCTATTCTAATGGGCACTGTAATTAAACTCAAAAAAGAAGAAAACAATATCGAAAATACATAGGCAGTGCATTGCCAAGATTTCTTGAATGGCAGAGAATCAAACCATATCATCAACGAAACGACCGCCGAATCACCGCAGGCAGATTTGTGCATTTATAGGGATTCTTGCTTCGATTGTGCTGGTGCTAAGTATTATTTCGTATTCCTCCGAAGATCAGATGACGGGAGGAGTTTCATTCTCGGATATCTGGAAGGCAATAACCGATGCGGGTTCTGTAAAGCATACAAATAATCTGATGAGCGTGATTGGTGCAATGGTTTCAAATTGGTTTATAAACTCGACTATCGGTTATGCGGTGATTATTGTTCCATTTCTGGGTTTTGTGTGGTCATTCTATCTTTTAAACGGCAAAAATCTTCGGAAAAAAATTGTATTAACTAATTATACAATTATTCTTGCAGTTCTTTTCTCCTCATTTGCCGGATTGGTAATGCAATTTGGAAATAATTTACCCGACAAATGGAGCGGTGTTGTCGGTTTTTTTGTAGCGCGCGTGCTGTCAAATTTAATCGGATTGGCCGGTGCAACGATTTTAATTGTAGGGACATTTCTTTTTGTATTGGCTTTATTGACCGATCTGGATTATAAAGTAACATGGATGAAAATACGCGGAACTATTTCTGCTTGTATTGAATGGCTGAGAAATATACAGAGAACATGGAAAGCGCGGCAGAGAAATATTCAAATAAAACAAACACAGGAAACGGTCAGAATCAAGAAACTTACGGATGAATTACCTAATCAAGGTAGAACAAAACCGGTTGTTGAAACGGTACATACAGTCATTAAACCGTCTTCTGCAAAACAGGCAGCTCAGGAAATTTCGCAGGATTCTTATCAATCCGCAGAGAAAAAATTGGATTCTGAACTTACTATCGATATCCATGAAAAGGCGGTTGAAGCAGAAGTTGATTTTGATGACCGTGTCTTAGAAAATAAGGAAGATGTAGTTGAAGAAATTGATTATGTCTTTCCTTCAGTCGATTTACTCGATATACATCGTGGGAGTGAAGCAGTGAACGAGGAAGAACTGAAAGCAAATGCCGAGTTGCTCAGGTCAAAACTTTCCGATTTTTCTGTTGAAATTGAAAGTGTTTCGGTAACACCGGGCCCGGTAGTTACACTATATGAACTTGTACCTGCCGCCGGCGTAAAAATCAGCAGGATCGAAAGCTTACAGGATGATATCGCGCTTGCGTTGAAAGCAAAAGGCATACGAATAATTGCTCCGATGCCGGGCAAGGGAACTGTAGGTGTCGAGATTCCAAATCATAATCCGTCGCTTGTGACAATTCGCAGTATTATTAATTCCGGTAAGTTCCGGGATTCAAAAGCAGTCCTTCCGCTTGCAATGGGGAAAACAATTTCAGGGGAAGTGTATGTTGATGATCTCGCTAAAATGCCGCATTTACTCATTGCCGGCTCGACAGGTTCCGGAAAGAGTGTCGGTATTAATACTATTATCGCCAGTATGATTTACCGCTTGCACCCCAGCGAGGTCAAGTTCGTTATCATTGATCCCAAAAAGATTGAACTGTCGCTCTTCAAAAAATTGCGCAACCATTATCTTGCTGTTTCACCTGATCTGGATGAAGAAATTATTACCGAACCGAACAATGCAGTTCTTATCTTGAAGAGCGTCGAATTGGAGATGGAGAACAGATATAACCGACTCGCATCTGCAGGTGTACGGAATTTAGCTGATTATAACGATCGTTTTGCTGCCGGAAGTTTGCACGACACAGAGACTATTAAACATCGCAAAATTCCATATCTAATTGTCGTTATAGACGAGCTTGCCGATTTGATGATTACAGCTGCGAAAGAAGTGGAAGAACCGATTGCGCGGCTGGCACAGCTGGCCCGCGCAGTAGGCATTCATCTGGTAGTCGCAACACAACGCCCGTCAGTTGATGTAATCACCGGTGTTATTAAGGCGAATTTCCCTGCACGAATTGCATATCAGGTCTCATCGAGAATTGACTCGCGGACTATTCTGGATATGAACGGCGCAGATCAGCTGCTGGGAAACGGCGATATGTTATATCTGCCTTCAGGTTCACCGAAGCCGCACAGGATTCAGAATGCTTTTATCTCGGTAGATGAAGTCGAGCGAATAACCAGTCATATTGGTAAACAAAAAGGATATAGTAATCCGTTTAAATTGCCGTCGGTTCTGGAAAAGAAAAGGCAATTGAATGCAGGCGGAAGTGTTAGTGAGGATGAATTATTTAAAGAAGCAGCACAGATTGTCGTACGTCATCAGCAGGGTTCGGTATCGCTTTTACAGCGTAGACTAAAAGTAGGGTATTCTCGTGCTGCAAGGCTTATTGATGAACTTGAAGCTGCAGGCATTGTCGGTCAGTTTGATGGGAGCAAAGCAAGAGAAGTACTTGTGGAAACAGAAGCAGAATTAGAAACTATACTCAAGAACCTCTGAATATGAAGAATATGTTTTATTATGGGCTGATATTCCTGACTGCCGTAAAGGTTATGGCACAGGAAAAAGAATTGACGGTGGACTATATAAATGAAAATCTACAGCGGCGGTACGAGATGATTGACGACGCTAATGTGCAATTTGTACAGCATGTCCGGTTTGGCTTCTCTACAGTCGAGCAAAATATACGCGGCATGCTCTTAATGAAAAAACCGAACCATTACCGTATAGAATTAGAGCATCAGACAATTGTTACAGATGGAAAAACTGTCTGGGCATATTCTAAAGCTAACAATCAAATTATTGTCGACAAGTACAAAGAGAACAGTAACTCACTCTCGCCTGAAAAATTCATGTTGAATCTTCCATCTGATTATTACACTTCATTGGTCGGTTCAGAGAAATCGCCGGATGGAATGATCGTTCAACTCAAGCTTGTGCCGAAAGATGATCGGTCTTTTATAAAGTCCGTTAAGCTAACCGTGGAAGAACATGGCTGGTTGGTTCGAAGGATTGTCATTCTTGATATCAACGAGACAGAAACAACTTATACTGTTGAAGACATAAAACTAAATACCAACATAAAAGAGAAAGCCTTCGTGTTTGACACACCGGAGGGAGTAGAAGTCGTAGACCTTCGTTAACCACAGCATATTCCTCGTATGACAAAAAAGGTAAAAAGTTACTTCCGATACATAATCAGTATAATTATTGCATTTCTTTTTCTCTATTTTGCTTTTAAAGGTGTAAAACTTTCGGAGTTGTGGGAGTCATTAAAAGGGGCGAATTACTGGTGGGTGGCATGGCTTATTCCATTGAACATTCTCATGAACTGGGTTCGGGCAGAGCGATGGGCGCACCTGCTTAATCCTATCAAATCCTCCATCTCAAAAAGAAATCTTTTTTCAGGCGTAATGATTGGATATGCCATAAACAACGTGCTGCCGCGTGTAGGTGAGCTCGTCCGCCCATATATAGTGGGGAAACGTGAAGGTATTTCCAGAACCTCGGTATTTGGTACAGTCGTCGTTGAGCGCATATTAGATTTTATGAGTTTCTATTTTATTGTATGCGTTGCACTGTCATTGTATCCTTATTTTCTCGATCCGTTTGTGGATCAGGCAGACACTATCAGGCCTTTTTTCCTGATAGGCTCAATAGCATTCCTTGCTATTTTCATTCTTCTTTTTTTTAAAGCGGAGGCTTTTTTCCGATTTCTGGCAAAAACGATTTTTTTCCTTCCGCAAAAATATAAAGAGAAGGTGGAAATCTTATTGGATAAGTTTTATTCCGGATTTGCTGTGGCAAAAGTGCGCGATAAATTAGGTATAATTTTATTCCAGAGTCTTATAATTTGGGGGCTGAATGCGTTGGTCATGTTTGTGCCGTTTTTTGCATTTACTCCGCTCAGGGAAGCCGGCATGGATTTCGGTGCAGCAGTTGTTCTGTTGGTCATTTCTTCAATTGCATGGATTCTGCCTGCACCGGGTGCAATGGGTACATATCATTGGTTTTTACAGGTCGCAATGATAAAACTGTATGGAATTGACGATACAACTGCATTAAGCTATGCAATTGTCACGCACGAAGTAGGATACCTAGTGGTTATGGTTATTGGCATATATTACTATATACACGATAATATTAATATATCTGATTTGGCAAGTGCATCTTCAAATGAAGAAAAATAAGACATTCCGTGATGAATGCATTTGTTGAAATTCAAGCCGTTGATGATTGTATGTCAGTCATTAGTCAACGAGTAAAATAAACAGGGAAATTTACGTTGAGCGTTATTGATGCGGTAATACTTGCAGTTATTCAAGGAATGACCGAATTCCTTCCAGTAAGCAGTTCAGGTCATTTAGTGCTTGCTCAGCAGCTGCTCAACCTGCACGATCCAAAGATAGTTTTATTTGACGTCTTTGTTCATTTCGGGACTCTTATCAGTTTGGTAATAGTTTTTTGGAATGATATTGCTGAAATTCTGCGTTCTTTTTATAAAGCAGTAAAGACAATTAGGTCAAAAGAGAAGCATGAGAAAACAGAATATTACCGTCTGGGAATTGCTATTATAATCGGCTCCATTCCTGCAGGATTAATAGGCCTGGCTTTCCATCATAAAGTGGAAGAGATATTCACAGATCCCAAATTTGCAGCTATGAATATTGTAATCACAGGGCTGGTTCTTTTTCTTACCAGGCTTGCAAAACCGGTAGAAGGGAAAAAGGTAGGCATTCTCGCTTCAATTTTTATAGGCATAGCTCAAATGGCGGCAGTTATGCCGGGAATCTCTCGCTCAGGTTTAACGATAAGTGCCGCGCTTTTTATGAGAATATCTCCCATTCAAGCAGCGCGTTTCTCTTTTCTTCTTTCAATACCTGTAATCTTGGCTGCAACACTGCTGGAAGGATATAAACTCGTCGTCTATGGAACAACGATCGGTTATGTTCAAATTATTATCGGAATTGTAATATCTGCAATTGCTGGATATGCAGCTATTAAGCTGTTGCTGCGTATCATGGAAAAAGGGAAATTCAGCTGGTTCTCTTTATATTGTTTAATAATAGGAATTATTGGAATCTTTTTAATATGAGAGTGAAATCATGAATACAAAAAAACCTGTAATTATTCTCACAATTCTGCTGATAAGCATTATATCGATAGGCTGTCAATCAGATAATACAAAGAGGAAAACTATGAATATTGCAATCGAAACAACAAAAGGCGACATTGAACTCGAACTATTCGAATCCGACGCGCCCAAAACAGTAGGCAACTTCGCCGGACTTGCAGAAGAAGGGTATTTCAACGGCATCACTTTTCATCGCATCTCTAAAGGATTCGTCATCCAGAGCGGCGACTCAACAGGAACAGGAATGGGCGGAAGGAGTATTTATGGGAAGGAATTCGATGATGAATTGAATCCATCGACTCCATCCTTTAAAGAAGGATACAAACGCGGCACTGTTGCAATGGCAAATCGTGGACCGAATACAAATACAAGTCAATTCTTTATTGTTCTGCAAGATGCAGAAAGGATGCCGAAGCATTACACTATTTTCGGGAAAGTAACAAAAGGAATGGATGTTGTCGATTCAATTGCGGCTATTGAGATTATTCCGGAAATGGGACCTACGGATGGAAAACCAAAAATTGATGTTGTGATGAAAAAGGTTTACGTGAAGAAATAGTGCCGGAAAGGCGGAGATAATCAGCGTGGCAATGGCGAAATTCAAGAAGGAGAAGTTACCTTCCTATGATGCCTTTCTTGAAATATTAAAAGGCAAAAAGTTTGCGCCGGTCTATCTTTTCGTCGGTGAGGAGGATTTTCTTGCAGAAGAATGTGTCGAAGGCATTATTCAAGGGCTGCTGACAGCTGATACTAAAGCTTTCAACCTTGATATTGTATATGGAAGTAAAGCCGATGCGCGCGATGTAATGGCACATGCGGCGTCTTTCCCTATGATGAGCAACCGGAGGGTTGTGGTCGTCAAAGAGTTCGATAAACTGCTCTCAAACGATACGGCGAAAGAGATTGTTGCATCGTATATCTCGCGTCCGCTGGATTCTACATGCCTTGTGCTACTGGCAGAGAAACCTGATTTTCGCACCAAACCTTTCATAGATTTAAAAAAATCCGGCTTTATTTTCGCATTCAATTTGCTTTATGACAATCAGATTCCTGCATGGATATCGGAGCGATGCAGAAAAATGGGAAAAGATGTGGATCTCGAAGCATGCCGTTTGATGCAGGCATATATCGGAAATTCACTTCGGGCAATTCAAAATGAATTGGATAAGCTTTTTATATATCTAGGTGAACGAACACGCGTAACGACTGAAGATGTAGCAGATGTCGTCGGAGCGGCACGGGGATTTACAGTATTTGATTTACAGAATGCAATAGGGAAGAAGAATCTTGAAGAAGCACTGCGTATTGTAAATCGCATGATCGAGGCAGGTGAGACTTCTCAGCTTACTATCGTAATGTTGACCAGATATTTCAATATTCTTTGGAAACTGCAGTATCTTTTCGCCAATGGTGCATCGGAAACAGAGGCCATTGCGTCAGTAAGAATTTCGCCTTATTACTTTAAAGACTACATAGCAGCAGCAAAGCGTTTTACACAGGCACAAATTGAAAATGCTTTTCGCGCCCTTCTCGACGCAGATGTCAGGCTGAAAACCGCTTCGCCAAATCCGTATCATTTGATGGAAATGCTTGTGTATTCGCTTATTCGGGAACAGCAAACTTCAGAGTAAGTCATATTTTGAGAAATAAATACTGGAATTCCTCTGCTCATTCGTATGAGTGAACTTCTTACACCGACGACAACGCTTGAATGGACATTCATGTCGTTCATTATCGCGATTTTAATCGTATGTGTTGCGGCAAGTGAACTTGTACGGAAACATTTCAATTGGTCTTCTGAAGTAACACGAAAGCTTGTTCATATCTCTATCGGATTCCTGATCTTTTTTGCACCGATGATCTTTAAGTCGGCGTTTATTCCTTTACTCCTTTCTTCAATTGCCGTACTGGCAATGCTTGTTGCAGTACGGACAGGCCTCCTGGCCGGTATGCATGGAACATCGCGCTTTTCATATGGAACAGTGTTTTATCCGTTGTCTCTCTTTGTCTTGATTCTTGTATTTTGGAATACACGACCTGAAATCATTTCGCTGTCAATGTTAAGCCTTGCAACAGGAGATGCAGCAGCAGCGATGGTCGGTGAATCTTTGCGGTCAGTAAGAGAATACAAGCTTACAACCGATAAGAAATCTATCGAGGGATCCATTACGATGTTTCTTGTGACTTTCATCAGTCTTTTCTGCGGTATGTTATTTTTTGGACTTCAGAATTTGTATCCGTGGGAATATATTGCAATTATTGCCGCAGTTTCAGCAAGTATTGCTACAGCATGGGAAGCTATCTCGTCGAAGGGACTGGATAATTTTACGATACCTTTATCTGTAGCGTTCGTTCTTTCTTTTTATCTTATTCCCTCGCATATGCAGGATCCAAACAGGTTCACCGCAGGCGTCTTACTGTCTCTCTTTATTGCAGTTACGTCATATTATTTTAGGTTTCTAACTGCAAGCGGTTCTGTCGCTGCATTTCTCCTTGCAAGTATAATCTACGGATTAGGCGGATGGCAATGGACGGTTCCCATCCTGACTTTTTTTATTCTGTCAAGCCTTCTTTCAAAAGCGGGAAAGAAGAGAAAAGAACAATTTGAGCATCTTTTCGAAAAAACAGGCGTGCGCGATTGGGGGCAGGTAGCCGCAAACGGCGGTGTAGCCGGAATACTCATAATTGTTCAGTATGCCTTACCGAATACAAATCTCTACCCTGCATTTCTTGGCGCAATTGCAGCTGTTACAGCGGATACGTGGGGCACGGAAATCGGTATCTGGCGAGGAGGTAAGACGATTCTGCCGTCACGTTTCAAAGTTGTTGAGCCGGGGACTAATGGCGGTATTTCTCTTGCCGGATTTATTGGAGGAGCGATTGGCGCTTTTGTGATATCTATGAGTGCTTTTCCCTGGGAATCGGAAATCCGAATGCTGCTTGTTATCACTCTCTCGGGAACTGCCGGAAGCCTTTTGGATAGCCTGCTAGGCGGAACAGTACAATCGATCTATCGTTGTATTATATGCGATAAGCATACAGAAAGAAAATTGCATTGTGGCTCTGCAACGGTTTTCGTTAAAGGCATTCGATGGATAACGAACGACGTGGTCAATTGGATATGTGCTTTAGCGGGTGCACTTGGTGCATGGGTATTTTATTAATATATAGAGAGAAGCAATCTGAGTTGAAAATTTAAGAACTGTACTATCAAAAAGGGATATTTATGAGTACGGAAAAAATTCGCCAGTTAAAACAGCTGCGTGAAAAAGCAATGCACGGAGGCGGGCTTACTAAGATCGAGGATCGGCATAAGCACGGTAAGCTGACTGCTCGCGAGCGCATCGATCTTCTATTGGACGAAGGAAGCTTCGAAGAAATCGGGATGTTTGTTCATCATAGATCCCGGGAATTCGGCCTGGAGAAATATAAATATCTTGGCGATGGTGTTGTGACAGGCAGGGGAACGATAGGAGGACGTAATGTAGTTGTATACAGCCAGGATTTTACGGTCTTTGGCGGCTCTCTCTCTGAAACTCATGCAGAAAAGATCTGCAAGATTTTGGAGATAGCGATGAAGAATGGCGTACCTGTTATCGGACTGAATGATTCAGGCGGTGCGCGCATTCAGGAAGGCGTAGTCAGTTTGGGCGGGTACGCAGACATTTTTCTGCAAAACACTCTTGCATCCGGTGTAGTGCCGCAAATCTCTGCAATACTTGGCCCATGTGCAGGTGGAGCGGTTTATTCACCGGCTATAACAGATTTCATTTTTATGGTGAAAGATACAAGCTATATGTTTGTGACCGGCCCTAATGTTGTAAAGACTGTAACGCATGAGGATATTTCATTTGAAGACCTGGGCGGCGCATTAACGCATGCTGTTAAAAGCGGTGTAGCACATTTTGCAGTGGAGAATGAATTGGAATGCATCGAGGGAATTAAAAAACTCTTGAGTTATATTCCATCGAATAATATGGATGATCCGCCGTTTATTGAATCTCACGACGATGAATATCGCATGGATATTGAGCTTGACTCTATTGTGCCGGAAAATCCAAGCAAACCGTATGATATAAAAGAAATCATTAATAGAATAATCGATGACGGTGAATTTTTTGAAGTACAAGAATTATATGCTCAGAATATGGTTGTGGGATTTGCCCGGCTGGGCGGGTACTCTGTCGGTATTGTGGCAAATCAGCCGTCTATACTTGCGGGCGTGCTCGATATTGAAACATCTCTCAAAGGTGCGAGGTTTATTCGGTTCTGCGATGCATTTAATATACCGCTGATTATTTTACAGGATGTCCCTGGATTTCTTCCCGGCACCGATCAGGAATGGAGAGGACTCATCAAGCATGGAGCCAAATTGCTTTATGCGTTCTGTGAAGCAACTGTTCCAAAGATAACAATCATTACACGCAAATCATACGGAGGTGCGTATTGTGTCATGAACTCAAAACATATCCGCGGTGATGTAAACTATGCATGGCCTACAGCCGAGATTGCCGTGATGGGACCGAAAGGTGCAGTGGAGATCATTTTTAAGAAGGATATCGAAAATTCGGAAGATAAAGAGAAAGCGATTGCGGAGAAAGTGCAAGACTACACAGAACGATTCGCAAATCCGTATGTTGCAGCGGAGCGGGGGTATGTTGACGAAGTTATTCTGCCGCATGAAACCCGGCCGAAACTGATTAAGGCACTCAGATTTTTTGAGAATAAAGTCGATACAAATCCGAGAAAAAAACATGGCAACATTCCGCTTTAATGTGATCAAATTCCTTGATTAAGTGGTAATGTTACACTATTTTTGAGTAAAATATTTATCCAGATAATATAGTTGAGGCTGATGCGGCGGTTTGTAATTACGTTCTTATCATTTGTTCTTATCAGTTGTTCTTCAGAAGAGACGACACGTTCCGGCATTGATACTTCATATCAATTGCCCAATTTACCCGACAAAGAAGTTGTCAGCATTACTGCAGATACCACTTATTGCGCAGTCGATACAACAAACGGGAAACTAAACGGCAACAGTAGCGACGGCGGCAATGGTTCTGTAGATACATCCGATTACGATCCGGAACTTATTTACCAGAGGTTTGAACAAGCCAGGCAGCATTATTTGCTGGCAATTGCATCGCAGGCAGTCGGTGATTCTCTCAGCTGCGGCGCGGAATTCGAAACAGCCATCCAAATCCTTAATGAGTTAAGCGAATACGTGCGAATTGACAGTTCGAAAGAATACCTTGATTTAAGCAAGAGTTTGATCGAAGATTATGAGAAGTACATTGCTGAAATCGACAGCCTTGGTCCCGATGCTTCTGTATATGCTTTACGAGAAAAATTAAATCAAGTCGTTGAACAGGATGATGCTACCGGCCTAAATATACCCGAAATTGAAGTTACAGGAACACAAGTTCCGCTGCCTTTTAATGAATATGTAGAACGTGCGACTGCCTTTTTTATGGGCAAGGGGCGGCCTCATATGGAACGCTGGATGTATCTTTCAGGCAGGTATTACCCGATGATGTTAAGGATTTTCAGGGAAGAAGGGACTCCTGAAGAACTTGCATACTTAGCTATGCCGGAAAGCGGTCTGCGTACGGATGCGCGTTCATGGGCACGAGCAGTAGGATTATGGCAATTTGTGAAAGGAACCGGTTCGCTATACGGACTGCGTGTGAATTGGTGGATCGATGAACGCCGGGATTTTGAGAAATCCACTCGTGCAGCCGCGAGACATCTTAAGGATTTGTATAATGATCTGGGCGATTGGAATTTAGCACTGGGTGCGTATAATGCAGGAGCGGGTAGAATTTATCGCGCCATGCGCAGAAGCGGCGCATCCGATTATTGGGAGATGCGCAAATACCTGCCGAGGCAAACACGGAATTATATCCCGCAGTATATCGCAGTCGCACGGATTGTTCTGAATCCGGAAAAGCATGGATTTACAGATATAGAAATGGCAGATTCACTCGCTTTTGATGTTGTGGAAATCAACGACTGCGTCGACTTGCGGGTGCTGGCAAAATGTGCAAAAACAACGGTTGACACGCTGCAGACTTTGAATCCTGAATTACTTCGCTGGTGCACGCCGCCAGGTGTAACAGGATACAGATTCAGGATTCCTCATGGAAGGAAAGATACATTTCTTGTAAGTTACGCGAAAATTCCTGATGAGCAGAAAAAAGATTGGGCAATCCATACTGTAAGGCGAGGCGAGACTGTTTCCACCATCGCGCGAAAATACGGTTTATCCATCTCACTATTAAAAGATCTGAATAAAATACGCAATGTCCGGCATCTCTCTATAGGCGCCGTATTAGCGATACCGCTTCCTCGGGATATTGCGGAAAGTAAAGTACCTTACGATTACTCACCGGAAATAAGAGGGATGAACTTCGGTTCGATAAAATCATATGCAGCAAGAGACAAAGTCAATAAAGCAAAACTGCGATATGCGAAACGGGAGGTAAAAAAACCGAAAGGTAAGACGAAACTTGTTTATCGTGTAAAACGAGGAGATACAATAGGGCATATTGCGGAATGGTACGGCGTACGAGCCAGCGATATTCGTAACTGGAATGATATTTCATACGGGAGTTATATCCATGCAGGCCAGTCAATTGCTATCTGGGTTCCGGCGTCCAAATCGAAACTGCTGAAAAAAGTCAATAGTATGGATTTTTCAGAAAAGCAGGCAATGATAAAGGGCGACCTGGCTGAAGCAGAACGCGCAGAAGAAGGAAAAACCAGGAAAGTATCATTGTCGAGTGAGTGGATACAGCATGAAGTAAAATCAGGCGAGACTCTGGAAGTAATTGCTAAGACCTATGAAGTGACTATCAACGAACTGAAACAATGGAATAATCTTCGTTCGTCAAAAATTCTCGCAGGACAGATATTGGAAATTTATGATAAGCCCGAAGAGCGTGTAAAGATAATCGCAGCGCCTGCTGCAGGACAAACGTCTTCGCCCTACAAAACTTCAAGTATCGATATTTTCTCGCCGACTCATAAAGTAAAAGCAGGTGAAAGCATATATACAATATCAAAGTTGTATGGTGTTGATATGCAGACATTAAAAAAATATAACAACTTAAAGAGCGATAAAATTCTGGCCGGAAAACTGCTAAAGATCCCTCCTAAAAACAATCCCTGAATCATTGGAGCGTCATATTCAGGAAATGGCGCTTCACCGAAAATTCTTTTTATTTCATTTTAATTTAACTTGCCTTTCGGAAGTTTCTTAATTACGTTTGTGTCGAATTTAAGCGGGGATTGTTATGATCAAGCTGATTCATTTCAAGCCATTTAATAACCATTTCTTAGAACGATCCACTGTCTAACTTTATCATATTTAAATAAGGAGGATTTCTATGGACAAGTTCTACTGCAGAAGCATTGCTTTTGTGCTGATTCTGTTTATTATCTCTGCATCGATGCTGAATGCTCAAGTTACAACAGCTTCAATAAACGGTGTTGTTACGGATAAATCCGGACAGCCGTTGATAAGTGCATCAGTTCGCGTGATCCATGAACCTTCCGGAACACAATATGGAACAAGTACACGTGAAAACGGCCGTTTCAATTTGCAGGGTTTACGAGTCGGAGGACCGTATTCGATGCTCGTATCGTTTATAGGTTACAAAAGCCAGGATCAAAGCAACATAGAACTTGAACTAGCCCAAAATTTACGAGTTGATTTTATTTTAATTGAAGAAGCTGTTCAAATGGGTGAAGTACAGATTATAGGAGAAAGAAATCCTGTAATGAGTGAATCGCGCACAGGAGCTGCATCGAACGTGTCGCGTGATAATATCGACCGCCTTCCGACAATCAGCCGCAATTTCACAGATTACTTAAAGCTGTCTCCGTATTTCATCGGCAACAGTGCTCAGGGCCGTAATTATAAATACAACAACATTCAAATCGACGGTGCGAATTTCAACGATTTATTCGGACTCGGTTCGAGCGGAACACCGGGCCTGTCGAATGTTTCACCTATCAGCCTTGAGGCAATTCAGGAATTTCAAATAGTCATTTCGCCGTTTGATATCAGGCAGAGCGGCTTTACAGGCGCAGGTGTGAATGCAGTCACAAGAAGCGGAAATAATAATTATTCCGGCGCGGGTTTCCTGTACGGCCGGAATCAGAACATGATCGGAAAAAGCCCGGATACGCTGAGAACTTCGTATGCAGATTTTTCAGAGATCAAAGCAGGATTTCGCTTAGGCGGCCCTATCATCGAAAACAATCTATTCTTTTTTGCCAGCGCTGAACTTACACAATATAAGCGGCCTACAACAAGGACTTTCAACGCGGCTTCTTCAGGTACAAATTTATACACGCTATCTCAAGACAGCGTCGATGCTTTTGTGAATAAACTGAGGTCATACGGCTATGAACCGGGTTCTTTCACAAATATCGATTTTAAGCGCCAAAGTATAAATCTGTTTGCACGATTGGATTATAATTTGAGTGAAGCACACAGGCTTACTCTGCGCCATACATATACTAACGGCACAGATGATAATAATCCCTCTTACTCCGGTATCTATGCTGAGAATACACGTTATCAGCTTGCGAATGAAACAAATTCTACCGTGCTGCAATTGAATAGTGTTTTCAGCAATACCATGTCGAATGAATTTCTTGTGAGTTATACAACCAGCAGGGATAAGCCTACTTTTTACGGGAAGGATTTTCCATTCGTTCAGGTTAAGGTAAGAGATGCAGACGGCAGAACAAACAGCCTTCTTGCGGGCTCCGAGAATTACCGCATCAAGAATAAACTTGATCAGGATATTATTGAAATTACAGACAACTTTACGCTTTTCGTGGGCGACCATACATTAACATTCGGCACTCATAATGAAATCTTCAGCTTTGCCAATCTCTATATACGCGACTATTACGGTAACTATACATTTAATACACTTGCAGATTTTTTGAACGATGCGCCGGCATCAGGCGGATATTCGTTGAGTTTTTCTACAACGAGCGATCCCGAACAGAAGGCAAAATTCAGCGCCATTCAATACGGGCTATACATACAGGATGAGTGGAATGCCTTGCCTGGATTAAAAATTTCAGCAGGAATACGAGTGGATATTCCAACCCTGCCGGATAATCCGGCATATAATTATAAATTTGACTCAACCTTCTCAGCTCTTGGTTATTCTCTCTCAACGAGCAAAGTGCCCAGCGGTAATATTCTATTTTCGCCGCGTGTTGCATTTAACTACGATGTGACGGGCGACCGTTCAACTCAAGTGCGCGGAGGTATAGGTATGTTTACAGGCCGTGTTCCTTATGTATGGATATCGAACCAGTACGGCAATACAGGTGTTGAGTTTGCGAGATTATCTTATTACACACAAACATTTATATCAGATCCTTTCAATCAGCCGCGCGGAGTCGCGCCTATCTTTACTTCAGAGATCGATGTAGCCGACGAAGACTTCAAGATGCCGCAAATACTGCGGACAAGTATGGCAATCGACCAGAAACTGCCTTACGATTTCGTAGGCACGATTGAAGGCGTATATTCGAAAGTTATTAATGATATTATGTACCAGAATATTAATTTGAAAGGAACACTTGAACCGGTAATTACAGCAGGACTCATTACTGACGGCAGATTACCTGGAGACGGCCGGCCTGTGTATGGAACATGGAACACAACTACCGAACGATGGTCGACGCAGAAATGGAATAGCACAAACTTTACCAACGTACTATTGTTAAAGAACACGGATGAAGGATACTCTGCAAACCTGACGGTACAGCTCCAGCGTTTCGGAATGGCAGACGGCATAGATGCAAATTTCGCTTATACATACGGAGTTTCCAAGGATCTTAACAGCGGTGGATCTTCGCAGGCATATTCGCAGTGGCGCTATAATCATGCATATGATCCGAATCATCCTACGTTATCATATTCTGCATATGATCGAACGCATCGTGTTATGGCAACATTTGCCTATCGCTTTGATTGGAGCGAAGAATTTGGTATTGATGTGACCGGATATACTATGACGATCGGTTTGTATTACAGCGGTGTATCCGGACGTCCGTATTCCTGGGTGATTAGCGGCGATCTGAACGGCGACGGCCAGGTGGAAAATGACCTTGCTTATATTCAAAAGGACAGGAATGATGTTATTCTGATGAGTTCAACGGGGCAAGTGTTGCCGAGTACAGATGCTTCGTACGACCAGCTGGATCAGTTCATTACGAATGACGAGTATTTAAGCAAACATCGTGGTGAAGTTGCAAGCAGAATGGCAGCGCGTGAGCCGTGGTACGGCCAGATCGATCTCAGAATAGCTCAGGAAATTCCTGTTTTCCTCGGACATAAAATCGAGTTAACTCTGGATATTTTGAATTTTATGAATATGCTTGATGAGGATGCAGGGTATATTAAGACGGTAAATAATCAGAGGGCATTTCTGTTAAACTTTGCCAGTCTTGATCCGGTTACAGGCAAACCGCGCTTTACGTACGGTAAGTTGACTGATCCTGCTTATGCAAGCGATCTTTCTTCACGATGGCAGATGCAGCTTGGCGTTCGTTATACATTCTAGCAGCTTATTTAAGTAACGGTGACACACATACAGAACCCCGTCGAGTGATCGGCGGAGTTTTATTTTGCAACCTTGTCAAAAGTAGAGTCCGGTCACCAGACCGGACAATTATCAGACAGAGTTGTTTTTTTATCGTCGCTTTCTTTTGATAAAAGTCAGATTCCTTCGACCCTCCTAAAGGTTGGATTTGTAGTGGCACAACATTTTTCCCGCCGTATTATACGTAGACGGGTATTGTTTCCGGACAGATAGGATTTTAAATGGAAAAGTCATTCCCGCGAAAGCGGGAATCCAGATCTAAGGATTCTTTAGAAAATTTTGTCGCCGCTTTTTTTTGGCGAAAAGGTATTGTTCTTTCTTTTGTCTTGACACAAAAGGAAAGAACCAAAGAAAAGGTCAAGACTGTAAAAAAATATTGGTAAAACGGCGGCTCGCTGCGTTGACCAGAAAAAACTCGCTCGCTGAAGCGAACTCAAACAGTTTTCTGGTCGGACACTTTGCTCGCCTTGTTTTACTACCATATTTCTTAAAGTCACTTGGACAATTAACTGTAACTTCTATCGATTTCGCGAGCTAGCATAAAAGATAGGTTGAAAAACCATGTCCATTTCAGACTACCGAGGATGCTTTTGTAGGGGCGCAGTGCTCTGCGCCCGGACAAGAGAGGATTCCTTAATGTCATAGCCCGGCCACTTTCCGAAAGTTATCCAAGTATATTCTAAGAGAACTTTCGGAAAGTTACACTATTTATCTAGCGGACTCCGGACAGTCAATCCTTTTTTATTCAATACATGGGTATCTACCCTGTGAGATAATATTTTATTCGGTTCTTAATATATCTCTTTCCCCATGAGGATTTTAGATATTTCTCGTGTTTAGCGCGCTCGATATCACCGATTTTTCCTAATTCTTTTTTTAGAACTGATCCATATAAGAATATTAATGCATTGAACGCCTGGTTTTGATTAGAGGGAGCAACTTCTTTGGATGATGTTGAATATTCTTGATACAGATCGCAGTTTCCTTGTTGTGCATTTGAAGCAACAAGTAGAGCGTCTTTTGGATCAGTGCGGGAGAAAAATCGTGTTTGGCCATAGGACGCGATAGGTGTGTGGTTAAAGGGCTGACCATAAGCGTAGCATAACCTTCTGTTTTGAGATAGAATGCCAGTGTCATCCAGAGATTGTGGTTATCCATCCCTTCGGGACAGGAAGTCTCGATGGCAAAAAGAGTATTATCGGGATTGCATTTTGGAAGCAGAAGTGTTACTTTTTTCCAGAGGGTTTTAGTATATCCCTCGTAGGCGACATCAAAGGCAAAGGATTTACCTATTTGCAGGCCGGAAGGGTCGATAAGAACGGCTTGGTGTTTTACCTTTGCGGGATCAATGCCGATGATATGTTTACCGGCAATGAGTTGTTGTTTTGATTTATCCATAGATGTTCTCCTTTGATTATGTGAGTGATTCCCGCAAAGCGGGATTTCGTGTGAAGCACTCAACAAGAGAATATCATCAATTATTCTATTGTGTGGAACTATGGCGGGTTTACCCGATATGTTTTTTGGCGGGCTTGCCCGCCGATCTTAGTGGCGGGGTATAATCGCTACTGGTCCCTGCCTGCGTGCTGAATGCACTTCCACCTTCATCGTTGATTTCGGTGGACAAGTCGGCAGGCAGGCAAATACTAAGTGAGAGATCTTGTCTTAGGGCGTTAGGACTTAAGCCTTTGTGCTTCTTCATCCCGTTCTCGGGAGCGCCGATCTCATTTGAGCCGGAGGCTCATCAGCCTCTGGCTGAGTAGGATTACCCCGCCTTATAATTATTTTTTGCAATATAGAAATCGTTAGAACGCATTCTGAAATAGTTGTATTTAATTATTCCTAGACTATATAGTATAGTCGGGAACTTTCATCCATCATTAATTAAAGGAGTATTTTATGAAGAGGTTCCTTTTTTGCATTATATTACTGTTACTGCTCTCCTTTTCAATTCAAGCACAGGAAGCAGTTCCGACATCATCATCCTTCACGGAAAACACGATCGGAATCGGGCTTGGAATTCCATATGGTGTTCTTGGCGTCAACATTGACATAAACATTGTTCCGAATCTCAACTTTACAGGTGGTATCGGAACAGCAATTGTTGGACTTGGTTATAATTTCGGAGCAAAATATTTTCTCTCTGGTGTTAGTAATTCGTTTCGACCACGTGTGTTGGCAGTATATGGAACAAACAGCGTATTGGAAGTTATCGGTGCGTCGAGTCTTGATGAGGCATATACGGGACTTTCTCTTGGTGTTGGTGTACAGTGGATGTGGGGAGAAAGCAGGACAAGCGGGCTTGATTTTGATATTATCTTCATAGCAACGACAGGTTTGGATGTTAATGATCTGAAGAATCAGGGAATTATTGTTGAGGAATATGGTAAGGTCAAGATATCAATCGGCTATAGACATACATTGTAGCAACATTTTTAAAAGTAATAACAATCAGCCTGTATCCTTTCTCAACAGGCTGGTTGTGACATTATATATTTAAAGAAATAATAATGCGCCCTTCCAAGAAACTCATAGTATATTGAAAAGTATAAAATATGAGGAGAAATGAAGGTTGAAAAGAAGCAAAGGAAAAAAAAATCACGTAAAAAACGTAAAGGACATAGCTATCCTCTGCCTTATGAAAAGTGGTAGGTAAAAAATATTCGGATCCGATTGTTTTGGTATGGAATAAATAAGAACTCTTCCAAGCGGGGTTGCTCAAGGCACCACCAATACAAAAACAGAAAACAGCCGGGACCAGCCTAACCAACGGGCTTATGTAAGCACCAATGCGGCGTCGGTCATAATTCTACTTGTCTGCCATCTTATTGGCGGAAGGAACATCGTGATTGTTTTGTTGTGCAGTATAAGATACGAGGAGTTTCTCTTAAACAAGAATCGGGCGCAAGCCAGATGGTCTGCCTAATCAGCAACTCAAGTCCCAAAGGGATCGAGACTGTGTAAAAACCTTGGAACATTTTAATAAGATGTACGTTTAAAGAGAAAG
>CAZYAM010000027.1:0-29366 GCA_964645575.1 uncultured Ignavibacteriaceae bacterium | reverse complement strand
CTGAAATGACTGTTAACCGGCCGTTTATTTTTGCAATTCGCGAACATCAATCGGGAACAATCCTGTTTATAGGAAAAATCGAAAATCCTTCTGTACAATAAGAATAAATAAAAGGGTTGTGAATGTCGAGATGTAAAGGATATTTTTTGTTATTGTATAAAAATCAAAGGTACACCGGTATTTACAAGAATCGAGGCAAGTATGAAAAATCTTATAAGTATTTTCCTGCTCATAAGTCTCACCGCTTTTATTTCGTGCAATCAAACAGAAAACAATCCTGTCGGAACTTCAGGAGGAAATCTTTCTGTAATTGAAAGATCCGTTATTGCATCCGGTAATTCTTTCGGATTTAACCTGTTTAACAAGATTAATGATTCAGAACCGAATAAAAACGTATTCATCTCGCCGTTTAGCGTCTCGATGGCATTCGGGATGGTGCTTAATGGCGCCGATGGGCCGACACTGGATTCGCTGAAAAAGGTGCTTGGCCATGAAGGTATTTCGATGGATGATATTAATAATTCGTATAAAAATATTTCTGCCGTATTGACGAGTCTTGACACAAAAGTTGTGTTTGAAAATGCCAATTCGATCTGGTATATGAATGATTTTCCGGTACTACAGGAATTCATTGACGATAATATTAACTTTTTTAATGCAGACGTGAGTGCATTGGATTTCTCATCGCCGAGTGCTGTACAGGCTATCAACGGATGGGTTAACACGAAAACTCATACAAAAATACCGATAATTATTGAGGAAATCCCGGCAGAAATTGTGATGTATTTGATCAATGCAATATATTATAAAGGCATCTGGACATATCAATTTGATCCTCAGAATACTCAGGATGCTTCATTCACCTGCGCAGATGGCAGCACCGTGTCGTGTAAATTGATGGAACAGGAAGCTACATTTGCCTATTATTCTGATGCCGGTATGCAGGTAATCGACCTGCCGTACGGAGACCGGAAGTTCAGTATGACGGTTATATTACCGAGTGCCAGTACTTCTATCGATCAATTTGCATCAGCACTTACACAAGATCAATGGAACGCTATTGCTGTAAAATTAGATTCTGCTGAAGTTGTTTTATCGCTTCCGAAGTTTAAATTGGAATATAAAAAGAAATTAAATGATGAATTAAAGGCTTTGGGCATGGGATTAGCGTTCAGCGACTTTGCAGATTTTTCACGCATCAGTCAGAAGTACGGTCTTAAGATCAGCGAAGTACTGCACAAAACATTTCTGGAAGTGAATGAAGAGGGAACCGAAGCGGCGGCGGTTACTTCTATTGGAATGCAGCTCACTGGCATCGGAGGACCGTCAAAGCCTTATATGAGGGTCGATCATCCGTTTATTTTTGCGATTCGCGAACATCAGTCCGGGACTATAATATTCATCGGAAAGATTGTGAATCCTGTTGCATCTTGAGGATTTAAAAAATGCATGGTGTCGTTTATGGGTCGTTTACTTATATTTCATAGGAGGCGTATTGAAAAAGATTTATTTTGTTTTTGGCATTGCCGCTTTCGTTCTTTTTGCCTGCAACGAATCAAATCAGCCCACTCAAACAGAACAAAAAGAAGTATATGTAAATATTGAAGCTGAATCGGAGTATAATAACGATAGTGTAAAAATTATGCTGAATGATGAAATTCTGGTTGAATCAAAAATTACAACTGATTATACCGTAAGTTTAGCGTGGTCCAGCGGATTACGAAGAATCTCTGGAAATAATTGCAGAATACAATGTGACCTCGTTGAATACGGCATTATAGGTAATTATAAAATTGGCACAAAATACGACACATCAACTATTACAATTATTTTCAATAGAAACTCAGGCCAAATTACCTTTAATCAATTTAGAGGCCTCATGTACCGTAATTAGCGACATGTCTGCTAGCGAATATTGATAAGAAAGAAATACTTATGAAAAACTGTTTGTTATCGTCTCCAAGCAGGAAGAGTCTCATTGATTAAAAAAATGGTGCTGATAAAATAGAATTGATAATATTTTCTCGGACACAATATTTTATTTGATATTGAAAGTAGAGGCAATAATGAAAACACAAGTAATATTTATAGTAATTGTTTTATTATTCATTGGATGCAAAGAGAAAGAGACGATCATTGAATACCGCGATTCCAATTCTCAGTCTTTATCAAAAGTCGCAGATTCTTTTCATGGGCATATCGTGGGAAAAGTCGTGCAGTTTCAAAGCAATGCAGTGGTCGTTGCAAGTCAAGTCGCTCCCGTTGAATCGACAAAAGTAAACTCAAGCGACGGTTCTTTTGCCCTGCAAAACCTTCAGATGGGGAATTATGATCTTACTATCCGGGCTGATAACTATCGTATTTACCAGCAGAGTAACGTGATAGTACAGGGAGGCGGCATTAATTATATCGGAGAGATTGATTTATCTACCGTTCCTGATCTCGTTGCCTCTGTATACCCTGAGAATACATCTGAAATTGTATATGATTGGCGTTATGGCCGGATTACAATTTCGATTCTTTTTTCACGTCCCATGGATAGAGCCAGTGTCGAAAAAGCATTCTCTACCAATCCTCCAAGTACAGGAATATTCTATTGGGGCATGTATGCTCAGTCACCTCGGAATACTTTATATGCCGCCGCAGATGAAAAATCCGGTTATGATGCCGGTGCTGTTATAACAACGTTTAGCAAAGTCACTTCTTTGACATATTCCATGTCTCAAAGTTCAGCAATGGTTGACACTATGTATACGATCACTTTGTCAACAGAAGCTAAAGATACATCCGGCAATTATTTACGATTCCCGTTGATATCCACATTCCGAACCGTTCAATCATCTGTCACATATTCGGGTATTCAAACGAATCCCGTCGACGGAGATAATAATGTTGCACCGATGAACTATGGGGGTATTACAATCAGTTTTCCCCGGCGCATGGATCCTACTTCGACGGAAGCGGCTACGACCATTACTCCATCGATGAATAAAATATATCTGTGGCCGAGTGAAAATGTTATGACTATTTACACAGGTGGTCCTTTTCTTTCTGATACGACTATTACAGTGACTATTTCCGAGAATGCAAGGGACAAAGATGGAACGCCTTTAAGTAAACCATTCAGTTTTTGGTTCCGCACAGCTCCTTTGCAGGTTAGCTCAACATCACCGACCAATGCACAGCTATATGTTGCAACAAATCAAAAAATCACGATAAATTTTAACAGTTACGTTGATAAAGCTTCTTTCCAGGCGGCTTTTTCAATTACGCCGTCGATGAGCGGAACATTTGTTTATGGGGCAGGTTATTCTTCCACCGATCCTAACCAGATTACATTTATTCCGTCATCAGCTTTTCAGCCTAATACAAAACATACAATATTGCTTTTATCGTCGGTAAAGGATTTGTACGGCGTATCGATGAAAGAATCGTTTACATTCTCGTTTGTGACAAGGCCGAATTGAAATGGATACCATTTTACATACAGTATCTGATAATGAGCCATCCGTCAGCAGACGGCAAATAGTGTTATCAAGAGGATTTATGAGAAGATTGTTGGCAATTGCTGCTTTCTTCCTGATTCTTATTGGCTGCAAGGAGGACAATTCAGTTCAGCCTGTTTCTTCAGAACCCTTTCAATATACGGTTTACGATACAATTGGAACTCCTATCGTCAGCGGTTGGATGACAATAAATATTCAAGACTCAACCCAAGTTACCGGAGAATGGCATTTTAATAAAGTAAACGATCCCCACAATATCGGCCCTCACACCGGCGACGGCAATTTTGCCGGCGGATTTGATAATGGACGGCTGTATATCAACTTGAATCCAAATTATATTGACAATAATGTAATCTTGAACGGAGAGTTCCAAACCACTACATACAGCGGCACATGGATATGGAGTAGTTTTTCCGGTATATCAAACCGAGGAAATTTTCAAGCAGTGAGGTAATAAATAAAATAATCAACCAGGTACAGTAAATGAACAATAACTAATGGATAGTATGTATGTTAAAAAATTTCAGTCGTTTTAAACATTCTAATCGTAAGAACGATTCAGATGAAACAGGCGGCAGAATCGAAAGTGCCCTGGAATCCATGGCCCGGCATACTCAAACGATCGATCCTGATACAGATGCTCAGTGGCGGAGTCTGAAAAGCACTTTAGATACCGGGCAAAGTGAAAGCAGCGGCAGTTTTGTTATTCCGAAGCGGTACATTCTCAAGCCGGCTATCTCATTGGCTGTTGTATGCACAATTCTCATTGCAATTGGAGTAATTTGGCTAAAGAGATCTTCCACAAAAATTTATGAAACAACAAGAGGTCAGCATTCTACCGTTATTTTACAAGACAGCACCAAAATTATTCTCAATTCTCTTTCTGAAATATCTGTGAATCGTAGGTCGATAGATAAAGTACGCCGCGTATCTCTAAAGGGAGAGGCAATGTTTCATGTACACAGGAATGAAGCGCCGTTTATTGTCACAACCGATATTGGAACGGTGCAAGTACTGGGAACTGAATTCAATGTTCGTGTGCGTGACGATCGCATGGAGGTCGCTGTCCTGAGCGGCAGTGTAAAAATGAGTGTAAAACAGAATAATATTGACAGCAGTATTGTGCTGACTAAAGGCCAGATCGCATTCTGTTCTAAGTATGAATTCCCGGGTATGCCTGATATTCTTCCGTTTGCAGATTATCCGGGTTGGATGAATGGAAGACTTATGTTTTATCGTTCGACGCTCAGTTCAGTCTGCAGAGAGCTTGAGATGCAGTTTGATATCAGAATTCGAACAGAGAATCCAGACCTCCGAACAAAAACGCTTACAGGCGTAATTGACGGTCAGAATGCAGAAAGTGCTGTAAAAACACTTGTTCAAGTTACAGGAACTACGATTCGCTATGAGAACGGCGTTTACAATATTTATTAGCATACTACTTGTTGCCTGTATATTGAATGAGGGAAAAGCGCAAAAGAAAATTGAGCGTTCTTCGTTTCAGTGGACCAGCCTCCCGCTTCGTTCAGCCTTAGATTCCCTGATGAAATGGTACTCGGAATCTATCGTATATCTTGATGATGATGTCGAAGGTGAGAAGATATCAGCTGCGTGTTCAAATTGCGGATTTGATCAAGCGCTGAACTCCATACTGCAGAGTACATCACTAATGTGGATTCAAAGAGGAAATCAGATAATCCTTAAACGTCAGAAACCACAATCCAGAAGGCGATATGCTGTTATTTCAGGTGTTGTGGCGGACTCTATCACCGGTGAATGGATTCAGGGAGCAAGTGTTATACTGCAGACGCCGGATGAGTACGAAAACAGGATTGTCAAGCGTTGGTGTCCAACAAATACATTCGGTTTTTTTTCTTTACCGCGTATACAGATAGGCCGCTATATAATGACAGTTCGTGCTATCGGATATAAACCATATAATTCCGTCGTCGATAGTCTTGAAGAAGGATCGAAGCTTATAAGCGTGATTATGGTGCCTAAAGAAATTGTTATGAGAGAAATGACTATTAAAGGAACTCGGTCTGCATTGGCTTCCGTAGAACAATTTTCTCGCGGTGTGTATCACCGATCCGTACCGTCCGATAAAAATCAATATCTGCTTGATGGGGGAAGGATTTATAATCCGGCTCATTTCGGCAGTGTGATAAGCACATTCAGTTCTGAAGCGCTTGCTGATGTTAATGTTCTCTTAGGCGGTTTGCCGCCTTACTATGGAGGACGTGTTGGTGGAATTATGGACCTTTCACTAAGGGATGGATCGCGTCGACGGATTGCCGGATCGGCCGGTATCGGAACATTAGGAGCGCATTTATCTTTAGAAGGGCCAGTTGCCGGGCGGACGACGTTCTTAATGTCCGGCAGAAGAGGGTATCCTGACGGGGCATGGAAGATTTTGTCTCGATCTCCAGATATACAAAACCGGACATATACATACGAGCTGACTTCTAAATTGACTCATCGATTATCTGCCAGCGATCAGGTTTCGTTAAGCGGCTACTATGGTAAAGATTCTTACAGCAATGAGGTCGAAGGCGAGGGGGATAATTTGAAAAATAAATTTTCATGGGGCAACAGCATGATAGATCTTCGATGGATAGGCGTCGTCTCTCAATCCATGTTCTTGCATGCTTCTGTTGTCTACAGCAGATATGATTTCAATCTTCAACATTTATTGAAGGAAAAATCCCTGAATTACTCCGCCGATCAAATCTCTTCCAACTATGCAATTGAGGATTTTAGTTTAAGTGCTCATGCGGAGAGTTATTATGATGAAGAACATACATTTCTGGCAGGAATTGAATTAATCCGCCGCAGGATGGACGGATATATTAGCAAGTTTTCGAATCAGATAGCACCTTTTTCATTACAAAATATCTCGTCATGGGAGCTATCGGTGTATCTTCAAGATAGATGGAAATTGTTACCGCGTGTTACTGCAGAACTTGGAGGACGCTTCACAAGTTTTATGTGTGATAAGTGCAATTTTTCTGCTATTGATCCGAGATTCTCTTTGCTGATTCATTTTAGTGAACAAACACGAGTCTATACTTCTCTTTCTGCTATAAACCAGTTTATTCACCCGTACCGCAACAGCGGTGTCTTTCTTGTCTATCCTACTATTTTTTGGTATACCTCCACAGAAAAGTTGCGACCGTCGATATCGCTGCACACCACACTTGGAATTGAACGGAGTATTGGCGATGATGCGTACATTGCATCTGCCGAGGCTTATTATAGAGTGACAAATAATCTTCAGGAATTTATTATTGATTCTGCACGAGCCGCTGCAGACGATTTAGAGAATATGGGGATTTTAGGTACAGGAAAGACTTATGGTCTTTCGTGCAGTTTTAGAAAACGTACGGGTGATTTATCCGGTTCAATCACATATAATCTTTCATGGTCTTTTGAGAAATTCTCAGAAATCAATAGTGGAAGAGAATTTGCTCCGCCTTTTGACCGGCGCCATGAACTGCAGGCAGCCTTATCGTATTCATTGCATGAAAACTGGAGATTCAGAGCTCTTTGCATTGTCACCTCAGGTTATTCTTACAAAGTCGTTTCGAAAAACATCACACCAGACAATAGAGTTCTAGGCGAAGAAAAAGGAGCCGAAGCGATGGCGGGTTATTTGGTTTATGATGATTTGGTTGATGTTAACGGAAACCGCTTGCCGGGATTTCAACGGCTTGAGTTGAATGTACAGCGTCAACTCACGCTCTGGAATTTCTCCTGTCAATTCTCTCTCCGTCTTATGAATGAATATGGACTTGTGAATCCTTTTATCTGGAAGCTGCAAAGGAGCAGCGAGACCGGATTAGTGTGGAATGCCGAATTACGGAAACAGAATTTATTCCCGTTATATCCGGTTATGGAATTCACAATGAGGTTCTGAATACCTGTCGACGACTTTGCCAGGATAAATTCTTCTCTATTTAAACTCTCCGCAATAATTCTACCGAAATTTCTGCTATTAGAATTCCGGGAACAGAGCAAATTCTGAAATCTATCAAGAACGTTATATGAGGTCATAATTAATCTCGGTCATGTCGAGATAATGCATTATTAGCCCGTAAATATTAAAGAAAATGAGGATTTTTAGTAAAAGGAGCCTGACCTACCGGTAGGGCGTCAAAAAACCGGGAGAAGAAATAGGAAAGTACTGACACGATAATGATGACACGGTGTTTGTTATAATACGACAGATAATGTCCTTGAGACTTTTTATGTTTAAATAGATTTGCAGAAGGGATATAGGGCGGTGTAAAATGGGACGGCAAGATAGACATATAGAGGAGGAATATAAAACCCGCAGAAAACTACCAAATGAACAAGCAAAGAATACGATTATCAACGGATGGAGAAGTATAAAAAATAAAGACGCCACACGCATTGTACGACAGAAAGGAAGGGAAGGATCATGAAGAACGAGAACACGGAGATTGTAAAACAGTATATCGAAAACGTTTTAAATACAGGAAATGCCGAAGATCTATCGGCATTCATTTCACCCCACTATACCGAGGTCTTTAACAACAAGAGGTATCGTCTGGGGATTAAAGGAATCCAGAAAAAGATCGCGGGAATCCGTGAGAGATATCCCGATTTGAAACTATCCATCGATTTACAGATTACCGAAGGCGACTGGGTTGTCACGAGCTATGTTATGAACGGAACGCAGCTCGGCAACTGGATGGGTATCAGGCCAACAGGAAAAACTATTGAAGTCCGGGGAGTCAATATAGACAGGATTGTTGACAGCAAAATAACGGAACATGAAAGCTGCACGGATATCGTTGATCCGTTAATAGAATTTAATCAACGCTCGCAACGCTCAATACATTGGATCAAAGATAATTTGCAGAATAAATTTGCCGCAAAGAATGAAGATGTTAAGATCGTGTGCGAAACAGAGGCAGCATAACAATAAATACTTTTCATTCTTTTCAAAGGTGTTTGCGAAAGCAGGCACCTTTTTTTTATGTATGCCCATGGTTTATTGGAGTGAGGCGCGAAGTATATTAAAAAGAAATCTATTAAAATTTATTAAAACTTCTTTTTCGTTAGAATCGTAGATTTTTTTATTGCTTTTTGAACGTTGTGGAAGTAGGTTCCATTTAGATTTATTGAATTTTGAGAATTCTCAGAATAGTTACTAGTTCATGGGCAGGTCAGTGATATGATTATCAGATATGATTCTAATTAATCGTGGGGCATGATGGAACAGAAGGAAATACTCTAACCAATAATAATTATGGATATATCATGAATAAAAATAGTTGAAAGATGATGTTTAAAATGATGAATAGAAAAGCGATTTTGATGACGATAGTGTTCACCTTGGCAAGGGTGTCCAACGGTGCGAATTACTATGTGGACGATGTCGGCGTCAATGGCATCGGAACCTTGTCCAGCCCGTTCAACACCATTCAAGCGGGTGTCAATGTGGCCCAGCCAAGCGACACGGTTTATGTGCTCCCCGGCAATTACTTAATCACGGATTATATGTCGACCTATCGATCGGACGCCATTTGCGGCATTGCTTCCGTGCGTAGCGGTCTTCCTGGTTCACCCATCACCATTGCTGCCTACAACTCTGCGGATAGGCCGGTGGTCACCATGGGTGTCCAGAGTGTGGAGGACCTTATACCTTACCGAGCGGCTCACTTAAACGACAAATCCGCTATAGTATACTTTTTCCATGAATACATCGTGTTAGACGGATTCATACTCGAAGGGCAGTGGGCCAGATATCACCTTGTAAAACTCTACTACAATGCTCACAATGCGATTGTACGCAACTGCATTATCCGAAATTCAAAGAGGGATGGCATCTTCTCGTTTGGCTGTAATGATATCCTCGTTGAAAACTGCGAAATACATCACCTGCTTAACGGCGAATATCTGGGACAAGAAGACGCTCATGGCATTGGGGCCACCCAAGGCCTGAATTTCACAATCCGCGGATGTAATATCCATCACTTCTCCGGTGACGGTTTTCAGATTGATCCCATATCTGCCCACGGCTATACCACGGCACAACCCGGTTGGTTTCTTGATCGGGAGGAATGGAACAACGCCCTTGTGGAAAACTGCACATTTTGGACGGGTCCGCTGGAGAGCGCCGCACCCGGCTGGCCGGCAGGTACTATTCCCGGCGAGAGTGCTGTGGACACTAAAACAAATCCCCGCTTGACGTATACGGATTATTGCGCCGTTATTACACTAATGAACATAACAGTTTTTGGTTTTAATGGCGATGAAGGTCCAAGAAAATCGGGATTTGCCATTAAGCACAAAACGGAATGGCACATGGAAAATATTGTTGTGTATGACTGCGAAAACGCTTTTCGCGTCTTCGGGAATAGCCCCAGCTTTTATGATGAAAGTATCGACGAGGGAGGGGCTGAACTGATTCTAAGCAATTTTGTTACCTATGATATTGATATTACATTTCGGCTGCAGAGGGCGACTTTGGGGAAGTGTCATATTTATAATGGTACATTACATAACAATGAATATCGGCAGTCGGATCCAGGCCTGACATCCTTGTATTTTGAAGCAGCGGATGGATTTCATTTTAACACCGCCCTGGATTTTGAAATGCGAAATTGCGCTTTTGTAGGAACCAAGTCGAACACCGGCGTGGACCATCCATCCAACGTGGCAGTGCCCGTCGCCGATCTATCCACCTATTTCAATGATGCCGATGCCCACAATTATCATCTGGTAATGGGCAGTCCACTCATCAATAGAGGTGCGACCGTTGCTGATGTTTTGACAGATATGGACGGCTATCCCCGGGTGGCGGGGTTCTACGACATTGGCGCCTACGAGTATGTTGATCCTAATGAAATTAATGAACAAATCAGTACATCAACTGTTTTTTCTTTACTCCAAAATTACCCCCAATCCGTTTAATCCAAAAACAGCTATTAGCTATCAGCTAATGGCTAATAGCTATGTATCTTTAAAAATCTACGATCTCCTCGGACGCGAGGTGGCAACGCTTGTCAATGAAAAACTTCCGGCAGGTACTTATAAAAAGGAATGGAATGCAGCCGGATTTCCAAGCGGCGTGTATTTTTACCGTTTACAAGCCGGTTCTTTTACGGATACAAAGAAACTTGTTTTATTACGATGAGATAATTGTGTTATCAGACCATTCATATTCAAATATATTATGGGATGATATTGCTGAAGTTACTGATGTTTAGTTTATGATTTTATTCTGGTCTGAAACGACAAATCCCAATATGTTGTCTCATATAATCGAGATAAGGGAATCCCAAACCGGTGAGCTTGGCATATAGGTAATACCTGCCTTGGCAATGTTTTGCGAAAGGACACAATAGAGATTTAAACTTTATAAAAACAGTATAAATATAATCCAGTTGATAGTCGGAGGTGTGAATAACACTATTATCGAAAATACGGAGGAGACAAGAAAAATGAATAAACGTGTTTTATTCACGATAGCAATTCTTTTAATCTCTCATTTAAATGTATATGCCGATGGATTTAATTGTTCAAATGTTAAAATTCCTAATGGAGAACAACTTACTTTGCAATCCAGAAATTCAGTTAAAGGAACTTCCAGTA
Source organism: uncultured Ignavibacteriaceae bacterium (assembly GCA_964645575.1). GTDB lineage: Bacteria > Bacteroidota > Ignavibacteria > UBA10030 > UBA10030 > Fen-1298. The sequence continues at coordinate 18,237 of CAZYAM010000027.1, read as the reverse complement.
GGTGGATTAATACCGTAACCGACACGACGGGGAATAACCTGTCCTTTTATCTAATAGAAAATGGAGATAATACTATTATTAAAATTCGTAAAATGGACCTTATGCCTATTCTTTTCCATCAACGGGATGAAAAAGGGAACACTAAAAAAGAATTGAGTATTACGAAAACGAAGCTCATATCGTGATCCCGCAGAAAGACATTGACAAGACAGTTGATATTGAATCTAATACGTACGACGGCTGGACATTATTTTATTTATTCCGGGCACTTTTATACAATATTGATGATGAGGAAATTGATTTTAGTCTGATTAAGGAAACTTCCGGCAGTAGTATTAGAGTTGTAGAGATGGTTGTTAAGGTAGTAGGAGAAGAAGTAGTAGCGGTTCCTGCAGGCACATATTCTTGCTATAAGGTAGAGCTTAGTGTCGCAGGATTGATAGGAATGTTATTCTGGCCGGTTAAATATCATTATTATTTTAAAAAAGATGATCCTCATTGTTTTGTAAAATATGTTGATCCTGACGGAGAATGTATAGAACTATTGAAGTATGAAATAATAAAATAGTGATGAGAACGGGAAATGAAGCTTCCCTCCTTTTTCATTTATAAAAGCGTTACGGGATAAAATTCGAATTTCGATCATCGTGTTACTGACAAAAGAAAGAAGCCGGACAAACTCATCATGTATCCTAGCAGGCAAGCTTGGGATTTCATTTGATTCTTACTTCTCAAATCTTTCCGCCAAAAAGCATGGCGGATTTCGCTCGTCCACTTTTAGCGGACTCGCTCAAAAATCTGAAATCTTTAGCAGCGGAGATCCGCCACATACTGCCGGGATAGATTCAGATTCCCTTTTTTCCTTCAGAATTAAGCACTTCAAATCGGGAAACATCCTCGTTTTCATTTCATAAGAATACTTCTCAGTCACTTCGGTTTATAGATCCCTCTGTTTCTGAGACCCGATCTTTAGAATTCAAGACGCTTTTTTCGAATATTTCGCTAATAACAGAAATCCTATCGGATTGATTTAAGTGAATCAATATGCTTTTAATAATTCTTTGATAATATTTTTGCTATTCACTCTCTAGTTCGCTAATTTAACACCTGTAGTGTTGCAACTCAATATTCCAAGGAAGGGGTTGGAAGCAGGAGTATGAACACAAGAATAGATTTCATGGGACAGACATCCAATAGAATTTCGCGCCAAATCAATCTGAAGAATTATTATGACTTTTGTTATACAATCCCGCAAATAGCTATTGGCGAAACATCTCAGGATTTTTTAAGATCGATCATCCCCCCTATCCATGAAGAGTATTTTCTGTTCATAAGTTTCAATTATCTAAAAATATTTTACTCTGCATCGTTCATTCCAAACGAAGGTAAAAAGGGCAATACGAAGTATTGTCCAGAAATATTGTGCTGTTGCCAAGTCGAAGTAAGTCTTGATAGGCGTGTCATGTAGGAATTTCTGACACGACACAAGGGGGCAGAAAATGTCTGGAAAAAGAACCGTAACAAGATCCCAGGAATACTCAGAGAGCATCATCAACACCGTACGTGAACCCTTAATTATTCTGGACCAAGATTTAAGAGTAGTTACGGTCAGTCGTTCCTTCTACGAAGTCTTTAAGGTAAAACCTGAAGAAACTGTGGGACAGCTTATCTATGACCTGGGCAATAAACAGTGGGATATTCCTAAACTGCGGGAACTGCTGGAAACCATCCTTCCCCAAAAGGCAACCTTTGATAACTATGAGGTTGAACACGATTTTACCACCATTGGCAAACGCATCATGCTTTTAAATGCCCGGCAAATTCAAAGAGGATTGGGAAAAGAACGGATTATCCTTCTGGCCATTGAGGATATCACCGAGCGTAAGGAGATAGAAGCCGGCCTGGAAAAGACCCGGAAAGAACTGGTGGTTATAAAAAAATCCGCAGATGAAGCCAGTGAATTCGCTGAGAGCGTCATCAACACCGTGCGTGAACCTTTAATTTCTTTGGATCAAGATCTCAGGGTGGTCACGGTCAGCCGTTCCTTCTACGAAGTCTTTAAAGTAAAACCTGAAGAAACTGTGGGACAGCTTATCTATGACCTGGGAAATAAACAATGGAATATCCCCAAGCTGCGGGAACTGCTGGAAACCATCCTTCCCCAAAAGACAACCTTTGATAACTATGAGGTTGAGCACGATTTTACTGCCATTGGCAGGCGCATTATGCTTTTGAATGCCCGGCAAATTCAAAGAGGGTTGGGAAAAGAACGGATCATCCTCCTTGCCATTGAGGATATCACCGAGCGCAGGAAAATAGAAAATGGACTGGAAAAAGCTCATGAAGAGTTAAAAGATTTAGCCATCGAGTTAGAACGTGTCGCTCAGGCAAAATCTAAATTCCTAGCCAATATGTCGCATGAGCTCAGGACCCCACTTAACTCCATCAACGGTTTTTCAGAGGTGTTATACGACGAGACTTTTGGGCCGCTCAATGAGAAGCAGAAGAAATACGTTAACAATGTTCTAACCAGCGGAAAGTATCTTCTCTTGCTGATAAATCAGATACTTGATATGGCAAAAGTTGAAGCCGGGAAAATGAAGCTGGCATTATCCACCTTACCAATGAAAATTATATTAAGTGAGATTTCACTACTGGTAGCGGATATGGTCAGTAAAAAGAAGCTTCAAATGGTTCTTGAAATAGCCGACGATCTTCCGAATATTGAGGCGGATGAGCTTAACGTAAAAGAGATAATTTACAACCTGCTTTCAAATGCAGTTAAGTTTACGCCTGAGGGCGGAAAAATCGGCATGCGAGCAAGGAGCACTAACGAAGAGATAGAAGTAGTGGTATGGGATAATGGAATCGGTATCGCATCTGAAAACATGGAGAAAATATTTGAAGGTTTTTTCCGTGTCGATACTCCATATTCTCGGGTAACGGAGGGGACTGGCCTCGGTTTGCCGCTCTCTAAAAAGCTGGTTGAGCTGCACGGTGGGAAGCTTTCTGTAGAATCAGAGGGGCTCAATAAAGGTACCTCTGTCCGGTTTACTTTGCCTATGATATCCAAGAGGGTGGTGTGAGATGAGGAAGAAAGCATTAGTTGTCGATGATAATGGAAACAATCTGATGCTGGAAAAAGACCTTTTAGAGGTTGCTGGCTTCGAAGTATTTGAAGCTGAAAATTCGTCCAGCGGAATAGCCATTGCCAGGAAAGAAAAACCGGATATCATAATTATGGATGTGCGGCTTCCCGATATGCGCGGTACCGAAGCCGCAAGGATATTGCGTCAAGACAAAGAGACAAGCGATATTCCCATTGTTTTTGTGACTGCTTCGGTTATGTCAGAAGGTAGAGAAGAGATAAATGCCATAGCTAACACTGGATTCATAGGTAAGCCGATAAATACGCGCACCTTTGCGAAAGAAATTAGCCTATTTATTAAGTGAGTTTTCTAATATTGAAAAGCAAAATTCAAAAGAGATAGAGTATGAAAGACAAACCAATAATCTTGGTTGTCGATGACGAGCCCCAAAACATCGAACTTCTCGAAGCATATCTTATTCCGCAGGGTTATGAAATTGTCAAGGCGGTAAACGGTGAAGAAGCGTTGGGGAAACTTTCCGATAATCAAATTGATCTGATTCTAGTGGACGTAAAGATGCCCGGCATGGATGGTTTTGAAGTTATCCGCAGGGTCAGGAAAGATAATACACATCGACTGCTTCCGATAATCTTGGTTACCGTATTGCGGGAAACGAAAGATCGGGTAAAGGGAATTAAAGCCGGGTGCGATGATTTTATTTCATATCCTGTTGATAAGATGGAGCTTTTAGCCCGGGTCCGGTCCTTGCTAAAGGTCAAGGCCTACAACGACTTGATGAGTAATTATCGGACAGAGCTGGAGTCCGAGGTAGCAAGGAGTACCGAGGAATTAAAGAATACCTTGGAAAACCTGCAGCAGGATATAACCAAGCGCAAGCAGGTAGAAGAAGCGTTGGTTGAGAGTGAGACGAAATATAGGCAACTCATAACAAGAAGTCCTGATGGTATCTTTATTATCGATTTTTCCGGAATGTTCTTATCCGTAAACAGGGCTATGTGTGATAATCTCAAGTACACCGAGGAAGAACTCCTTTCTATGAAGATGTGGGATATTGTGTCTAAACAATATCAGTCTCTACATAAGCAGAGATTAGTGGCTATCATAAATGGAGAAAGCACAAATGCGACTGCAGACTATGAAGTAAAAGGGAAAGATGGAATTGCACACTCCATAGAGGTTCTATCAGTACCATACTATAAGGGGAAAGAAATAGTCGGTTTTCAAGGTATTGCTCGCGACATCACCGAGCGCAAACGGGCTGAAGAACTGCTTCATCAGAGTGAGGAGCGATTTCGACTCATTGCAGAAAATGCCGCCGACCTCATCGCCGTACTTGATCTTGAGGGAAAGAGAATTTATAGTAGTCCATCGTACAATTCCATACTTGGCGACCCGGAATCGCTTCGAGGAACAGATTCCTTTCAAGAGATCCATCCCGAAGATCAGGAAAAGATTAGGCGTATTTTTCTCGAAACGGTGAAAACGGGAATCGGACAGCGCGCGGAGTATCGATTCTTACTCGAAGATGGCTCTGTTCGTTATATCGAGTCACAGGGGAGCGTGATTCGCGATGAGAACGGAAACACGAACAAGGTCGTGGTAGTCTCCCGTGAAGTCACCGAGCGCAAGCGGGCGGAGGAGGAACTAAAAAAGTCAGAAGGTAAGTTCCATGCTATTTTCGATAACGCTAGCGACGGGATGTTTCTTGTTGATCTGAATGCTCGAAAGTTCTTCTTATGTAATACTATGTGTGTGAAAATGCTGGGCTATACCCAAGAGGAATTTTCGACTCTGGATATCGCCGGTATACATCCCCTGGAGGACATGTCTTTTATAAACGAGCAGATCGGGAAGTTTAGCAGAGGAGAAGAGGGTCTGAGCAGTGACATTAGATTCAAGCGAAAAGATGGGAGTATTTTTGCCGCAGATCTTCGCCCTGCCCTTCTAACAATTGCTGAGAAGAAATATTTACTTATTAACTTTCATGACATCACCGAGCGCAAGCGGGCAGAGGAGGCATTGCGCGTATCGGAAGAGAGGTATAGGATGCTTTTCGAAGGAGCAGCCGAGGGCATCTTGGTGGCGGACATCGAAAGCAAGCAGTTCAGGTACTCGAATCCAGCCATCTGCAAGATGCTTGGTTACACCGCAGAGGAGATGTCACATCTCGGCATAGCGGACATTCATCCCAAGGAAGCGCTCGAATACGTGGTGGCTGAATTTGATGCTCAGGCAAGAGGTCAGAAGATTCTTTCCCCTGAAATTCCCTGCCTCCAGAAAGATGGCAGCGTCATCTACGCCAGTATTGCTACATCTCCAGTAATCATCGATGGCCGAAAATGCAATGTCGGATTCTTCACAGATGTTACTGAGCGCAAACAGGCGGAAGAGAAGCTGCGGGAAACCCGTGACTATCTTAATAACCTGCTGAGTTTTGCGAATGCACCCATTATGGTTTGGGACAATAATAATAAGATCACTATGTTCAATCTGGCATTTGAGCGAATGACGGGTTTTACAATGTTCGATGTTATAGGGAAGCATCCGGAAATACTCTTTCTTGTTGAAATGCGAAAAGATTTATCGGCTCTTATTTCTCGGACATCAGACGGAGAAAACCTGATATCTGTCGAAGTGCCTGTTCGCTGTAAGGATGGGAGTACTCGCATTGTCTTATGGAATACGGCAAATATTTATACTGTAGACGCAAAAACAATAATTGCCACCATTGCTCATGGACAGGACATCACTGAGCGCAAGCGGGCGGAGGAAGCGCTGCAGGAAAGTGAGTTACGTTTTCGTTCACTGTATGAGAATGCCACAATCGGTATTTATAGAACGACGCCCGATGGAAATATACTCTTGGCAAATCCGGCATTAGTAAAAATGCTCGGCTATACATCTTTTGAAAAACTTGCTGAAATAAACCTTGAAAAAGACGGTTTCGAATCATCCTCTCAACGCAAGGAATTTCTTGCAAAGATCGAAAGAGATGGCGTGGTACATGGTTATGATTCAAAATGGATACGTCAGGATGGCAAGACCATCTTTGTGCTGGAAAGCGCTCGAGCGATCCGCGATTCTCAAGGCAAAACTATGTACTACGATGGAACAGTGGAAGACATCACAGAGCGCAGGCAAATGGAAGAGGGACTGCGCCAAATGCAAAAGTTGGAAGGACTAGGAACGCTTGCCGGCGGGATTGCGCATGATTTTAACAATATTCTTGGAATCATACTGGCATACATCACAAGTACCAAACAGCATAAAGATGATACCAAGAAGTTAGACCTCGCCGTAGATACCATCGTAAAGGCTGTGGAACGAGGAAAAACACTTGTTCAGCAGATATTGATGTTTGCGAGAAAAACGGATAGTGAATTTGGTCCGGTGAAGGTGAATGACATTGTGATGGAAATAATGGTAATGATCTTTGAGACTTTTCCAAAAACTCTTACCTATGCACAAAATTTCGATAAGAGCGTTTCTTGTATTAGTGCCGATCGTTCGCAGTTATATCAACTGCTGTTGAATCTATGCGTCAATGCGCGCGATGCAATGCCAAAGGGTGGTGTTCTTACGATCAATACGCGTATGGTATCTGTTGAAAGTCTGCGTTATCAGCATCCAGCCGCCGTTGCGAGCAGTTATGTCTGCATTGAAGTGAGCGACACGGGTGAAGGGATGACTCTAGAGACCAGAGAACGAATCTTTGTACCATTCTTTACAACGAAAGAGCAGGGCAAGGGAACCGGTTTAGGATTGGCAGTGGTGTTCGGAATCGTTCAAGCCCATAAGGGATTTATTGATGTGGAAAGCGAGCTTGGTAAGGGAACGACCTTCAGCATATATCTGCCCGCGTCGCAAATCATTGAACCAATCAGTGTAAAAGGTGGAGAAACATTGGAAGAAATTCCGGGTGGAACAGAGACGTTGTTGATTGTAGAAGATGAAGAGATGCTTATGATGTCTCTTCGAATGGCGCTAGTTGATAAAGGATATAATATTATTTCTGCCGGTGACGGATTGGAAGCAGTAAATATCTATAAAAAACGAATGAAGGAGATTGGACTTGTGCTTACCGATCTTGGATTACCGAAGATGGGCGGCATGGAAGAGTGTACACAGATAAAGAAACTTAATCCAGGCGCACGAATGATTGTTGCGACAGGCTATCTTGATCCGGAGATGAAATCAGAATTTCTGAAAGCGGGAATCCAACATTTTCTCTACAAACCGTATGATCTCAAGAAAGTCTTGAAGGAGGTTAGAGAGGTGTTGGATGAGAAGTGAAACCAGAATTACATAATAATCGAAGTTTCGATTTATTTGTAAGTCGTAGTGGGGTCAAGAAAAAAAAGTGGTCAAATCTTTTCAGATTCGGCCTCTCGTGTAGCGGGGGTCCCGATAAACGACATCGGGATAAACCCCGACTGAGAAACGTCGGGATAAATTGGTTAATTAAATTGCTTATTTTAAGGTCGCAATGACTATCTTCCAATGTACATGCTTGCCTTTTATATACAAAAGTATATATTTGTATAGAAAAGTATATAAACAGATCAAAGAAATAAAAAGATCCGTAAAAGGTTGTTATGGTTATTTACCGTGTAATCGATGAAGTGTTTCGGAACGGGTCGCAAGTAGCGGTCCTGCGTTCGTTGCTTGACACAAACTCCGGTTATACAGGTAACGAAGTGGCCCGACTATCAGGAATACATCCGCTTTCTGCTTTAAAAGCGTTAACGGTGCTTGAGCAACTGGGTATTGTCAATAGACAGAGAGGAGGAAGAGACCATATCTTTACGCTTAATCGCAGCCATTATTTGGTACATCGGGTTATTGAGCCTATCTACAAGGCTGAATCCGAATTGCACAATGAAATCAGACATACGATTGCTGCAGTATTGAAGCGTTCTGTTCTTAATGCAACGATATTTGGCAGTGTAGCAAAAAGAACGGAGACAGCAATGTCCGACTTAGATCTTTGCTGTATTGTGAAAACAGAATCAAAAAAAGAATTAGTACGAAATCTGCTAAATTCCAATAATCAGAAATTATATCAAACATTCGGAGTTAGAGTTGCGCCAATTCTTTTTACAATTAAGGAACTGAAGGCTAAATCTAAATCCCCCCTTATTCGAGACTTGTTAGCGCATAGTATATTAATCGCAGGAAAGGAATTAAAGGTTCTGCTTAATGGCTAAACGACGCGGAGTTAAAACGGTCGATCGATCGAAGTTCAGAGAATATCAACGGGTTGCACAGCATTTTTATGACGCGGCGAAGGATTCCGTTGATCTGGAATATTGGACAGCAGCCGCCGTTTTAATTGTTCATGCCGCGATTGCCTATGCGGATGCTGTTTGTATCAAAGTATCAGGATAACGAAGTGTAGGAGAAAGTCACGAACATACTGTTTCAATTCTTGAAGAACATGCTGCCGATTGGGATGAAAAAACAAAAGCGCTAAATCAACCCGTCATTTCTCTTAGATACATAAAAGCAAATGGACCGAGAAGAAAAATATCCCAGTCAAATAAATGAAGTTAAGCACTGTTTTGATGTATATCGATGGTGCGATCCAAAACGTCGCTTAGAGTTAGGAGTGCAAAATCTAGAATAAAAGCAGAAAGCCACACATTGGCATTTTTATTGAATGGTTTTCTTAGAATAACGAGAGAAAGTATAATCCCCTAGAAAGCTCCGGCTGCTATTATGAATAATGTCCAACTCATTTTACTGTCTACAGCTTTTCATATATGATTTTATTGCAGATATATTCTCTAGACTACTATACGATGAAATATAGCAAATTGTTGGACGGCTGTGAAGTTGAGAGTTGTTAATTGAGTTATATATAACTTCAATTACAGATTAAACTTTCAGTGTGGTAGAAGATATACTACCAAATCTTAGAGTATGATTTCGGTAAAACACTTAGCTTTAAGAATTCAGTTTTAATCTCATTCCGTTGCATCGTATAAAAAATAATTATAATATAAAATGATGCCTAAAAAGGATGCAAATCCAAGTGGTGTAGTTGGATTATTTCTGCCTGAGAGAAGCAAATTATTGAGGCAACCGAAAAGTCGTTTTCATTAGTTTCGTTGTTCGACCTATTATATATAGGGTGGAATGAATCCTCAGACGAGGGGCAATTCAATTATTACGGTGACTCCCCGAGGACGATTATTGGCAATCGAAATTGTTCCTCCATGTGCCTGAATAATTGTTTTACAGATACTCAAGCCCAAACCGTATCCCCCAATTTTATTCGAGTGAGATCGGTCTATACGATAGAAAGGTTCGAAGACATATGGTATTTCTTCAGACGGAATTCCAATTCCATCATCGGAGATAATAATTCGGGCAACACGATTTCCACTTTCAATATTCACTTCCACAGCGCGACTATTTTTATTGGAATATTTGAAAGCATTCTCGATAACATTTTTCAATACCAATCGGATTCTTTCAATATCAACGTTTGCCATTATTTTTTGTGAGATGTGCACCAGTTTCAATCCGGGTTTTCTTTTTTTGCAGGTTTCTGCGAAGGATCGAACGAGTTCCACGATGTCATGCTTTTTAAAAGTTAATTTTCCATAATTGTTCTTCAGTTTCTCAGTCTCAAGAATTTCTTGTATTAAATATTCCATGCTGCGGATATCAGCAGAGATAGACGCGACTTTTTTCTGGGGTTTGAGGAATTCGAGTGCCACCATCATTCTTGTTAGCGGTGAACGCAGTTCATGGCTGACATTACGCAGCAAATGATCTCGTGCTTGAAGCATTTCCTTGATCTTTTGTGTCATTTCATTGTAGGAACGCGTAAGATTCCCTAATTCATCTTTTCTCGTGACTTCGATTCGATGATTGAAATTTCCGTGGGCAACCTGCTTTACACCCACATCCAGTGCTTTGATGGGCTGCAGGAGAAGTCGAATGAAAATATAACCTAAAAGAAAAATGATCATGATGCCCGCTAATAAGGGGAAGATTTTCCACGGTTGTGAACCGGCAAAATGTTGAAAATTGCCGCTAAAAATAAATTTACTACCATCAGAGTTGTTCACTACGACGATTGTTTCAGATTCGAAGAATCTCCGAACAGGGGAGGGGGAGGATATTTTTTCATTACATTTCCATTGAACCCGATTGCTCACATACTCGATTGTAAGAAAATATTTCTGAGCGATTTGTTTTGCTTTGATGGTATCAGGAGGTGATTCGATTCTTTGTCCTAACATTTCACAATAATGCTGCAAATTTACCTGAAGAGGTTCACGAATTTTCGGGAGTAAATGATATCCGAAAAATAATATCACGGCAATCTGTGCCAAAATTCCAGATATAATCATAACCAGCAATAGTTTTGTAAAGATGGAGATTCGGATGCGATTGCCGTTATTCATCTTCTTCAACTCCAATAAATGTATAGCCTGTGCCATGTATTGTCCTGATAAAACGGGGATGTTTTGGATGATCGTCAAGTTTTTGCCGAAGTCTGCTGATAAGAACATCAACCGACCGATTGTAGGCCTCCCATTCGATTCCCCTCAAGGAATCAATTAATGTATCTCTTGAAAAAACCCTACCAGGATGTTTTATCAGAAGTGCCAGAACCTTAAACTCCGTTGTTGTTATTTCTCGCAACTTTCCATCTACAGTAATAGTTTGTCTTTTCAGATCGGCCGACAGCCCACGGCACTTGAAAATTTCCTTTTTCTCTGTTTTACTACTACGGCGAAGGACTGATTGAATACGGGCCAGTAGTTCTCGTGGTTCAAAGGGTTTCGCTAAGTAGTCATCTGCCCCAATCTCCAATCCCACAATCCGGTCTGTTACATCTCCCCTTGCAGTCAACATGATTATTGGTATATTATATTCCTTCCGGATTTCTTTACATACTTCAAAACCGTCTTTTTCGGGAAGCATAATATCAAGAATAATCAGATCAGGATTGGTTGTTCGTATCGCTTTCATGCCGCTTTGGGGATCAACCGCAATTGCAACTTGAAAACCATACTTCCGGAAGTATTCCTTGAGGAGGTTATCTAATTTTTTATCATCATCGATAATGAGTATGTTTTTTTTCACGTTTTATGTACCTTCGCAGAATTCTTATAATTCCTGCAAAGAAGGTACAAAAAATAGGCCTTAAATTCTCATTCAGTTTATCCATGATTATTACTTTTTAAAACTGTGCTGTTAATCCGATAAGAGGCAACAAACCGAAATCCAATTGTTCTGTACGGACTATATTCTGGTTGTCATCAACTGAGAAGCTATATGAAATAATGTTCTTCCTGGCATAGATATTCCATAGATCGATATATGTTGTCAATGTCCACGAGCCAAAGTTGAATCGCTTATCTATTCGAAGATCGAGACGATGAACATCCGGATAATGTGCGGAATTGATCTTACCATTTAAAACGTAAAACTTTCCATGCTTTGAGACGACTTCGACAGGGGGTGTATAGGGAGAACCGGATGCGAAATTAAATTTTACTCCTAGTATCCAACCGTCTCCAAATTCATATCCGCCGATCAGATTGATTATATGCGGCCGGTCGAATTCGAATGCATAAAGAGGATTCGCTGAAAAATCGCGGCGCTTAGAGGTGGAATAAGAATATGAAAAACTGCCGACGATCCCTTCCGTAAATTTCTTCTGTACTGCAAGTTCAATTCCTTCAGCATAACCGTTGCCCGTATTTGTCAATACTCTGCTTGAATCCGAGCCAGTGATGACATCCGAAAGGTCTTTATAATAGTATTCTAATGATATCCGCGTTTCATCCGATAATCTATGTTCTAGTCCAATCACATAATGAACTGCACGGCTGCTTCGAAGCTGCCTGTTAGCCGGGTCCTGAGCTAGCATATATGGCATTGGTGTCTGATAGAAAATACCGTAAGATATGTTTAACGATGTCTTTTCTATGAATGTATATTGAGTACTTATGCGGGGGCTAAAGACATGCTCACCGGTAAAATCGTAATTGTCGTATCGAAGTCCGGCAGAAAATGTCAGTATTGGCAAAGGATGAATTGAACTCTGAATAAATCCTGAATACTTCCAGGCGTTGTTGATTGTAAAGACTCTTGAAAAACCGGGAACGATTATCCCTGTTTGAGTTGTATCATCTGGAACAGTCTGATTATCATCGGCAAGAATTGATTTAATGGCGAAACCTGTTTTCAACTCAGTCTTTGAGGTGAGTTGAATTGTGAGCTCGGACCTTATCGATTGTTCTCGTTCGGTAATATCTTCGGTTCTCAAAGATGGATTATAAGAAAATCCCTGATGTGTTTTCCATCCGTTATTAGTAATAGATAATGTGGTGAGAAGTATGGCATGATCGTTGATCAAAGAACGCCAATTGATTCCAAATGCGCTCCCAAAATCATCACGTGTTGCATAGTCATACTTTTGATTACCAAGCGCCATATCTGTTTTTCCTTCACGCTTTACCTTGTCTAAATAGTAAAATCCGACTAAGCTCAGTCTATTCTTGGAATTTAGGTCATAGTTCATTTTCCCGACTGCATCGTAATACTCAGGAGCGACCGGTTTGTTCATAATAGATGTAACCAGATCAAAGAATCCGCGCCGCACAGAAAGGATACCGGAACCATTCTCAGTAATCGGTCCATCGAGCATGATACCGAACCCGGCAATATTGAGATTGAGATCAGTATTTAGCATTTCCCTGTTTCCATCCTGGAGCGACATTTCGAACACTGATGACATTTTGTCGCCATACTTCACTGGAAAACCACCGGTCATAAAATCTACCTGCTTCAATAATGAAGGATTGATAATGCTGATGACCCCAATCGAAGCACCATTCCGCGCAAAGTGGATAGGATTATAAATCTCGATGTTATCTAACAAAGTAAGATTCTCATCCGGACTGCCACCACGAACAATAATCTGTGCGCTTTTCGCGCTTGCTGAAGCAACACCGGGCATCGATTGAATTACACGAAAAACATCTTCACCTGATCCGGGGGAACGGCGTATTTCTTCCGACTCCAAAGAACGAAAACTTACGGCAGTTTCCAGCGGGCGTACAAAATAATCCGCTTGTACTGAAACACCTTCAATTTCCACTCCCATCGGGCGTAGTTGAATATTAACCGATTTGTTACGCTGCGGAGTAATATATACTTCAGATATTACTGTACCCTCGTGCCCAATAATTGATGCTTTCACCTGATAAATACCGGGCGGAATTTGTTTTATGTGATAATATCCGTTTTCATTTGAAGCATTGCCAAGCGATGTACCAACAATCACGACATTCACCATCGGAAGTGGCTGTTGTGTCGCGGCATCTCGTATTTCACCAGAAATAGATCCGAACTGCTGCTGTGCTAGTACAGAAGATCCGAGGTAAAGATTAAATATAAGTATATAGAAGAAAGCATATTTATAAGTTTTCATTTGATATACTCTTGTGATATGATTATTCTTCATTGAATTTAGTTTCCATCTTTTCGATGAGTACATTTAGTTTTACACGTTGTTCTTTTGTAAGCATAGTGTGGAATTCTATGAACTTATTTAGCATGAATCTGTGCATATCTTCTCTGAATCGTTTTCGATCATCAAACAGTTTTTCTAGGCGCTGTTGGTCGATAGAATCCTTCTGAATTTCTTCTCGGATGACAATGAACATCTCAGCCATATGTTTTTTCAGCTGGGAGAGTTTTGCGTTCATTTCGTTTTTTATGATGTTTAAATGATCTTTTTGTTCGTCGGTAAGATCAAGTTCTTTGGATAGTTTCTTGGTCATCGCTTCTATGCGAAACTTGAATGCCTTGGGACCAAATAGTGTGGTCATATGATGATGGCAACCATAGATGGATGCTAAGAGGATGAGGATCAAGCATGCTGTAATAAAAAGAGTAATGTTTTTCATAAAATGCTCCTCACTATTTATTGATATGGTTTGTTCATTAGGACTTGATGTAGAATCCTTTTTTTCTATTTAAATTTACAATAGGGATGTAACAGTACTATTTCATAATTGTAACAGTTTGTAACGATCGTATTAAAAGCGGACGTACAGGAGTTTGTGATATTTGAAAGTGTAGTGTCATTGAGGTAAATTCTTGTCAAAAACTCTCGGTATGGGAATGGATAAAGGTAATATCCTCAATGAAAATGGAAAAACACTAAGTTTTAGAATTTGATACTAGATAAGAATTGGGGGTTAGAAGCGGAGTGCAGAAAAAGAAGAGGCCGAATCTTTTCAGAATCGGCCGAAATTGTAGCGGGAGTCCCGATATAAAGCATCGGGATAAAAGAGAACTTATCCGAACTCAGCATGATCATTGTAGCTCCTTTCAGTGATTTTCAATGAAAACAAGAAAATTGCTAATCATGACGTTACCATTCAATCCCGGTTTCTCTCTTCTTGCCTTTCCATTAAAACAGGCCTATATTTTATCAGAGTTTATGGGTAGAGGTGGTTCGTGTTGGGATGACAAGATATGTTCAGAGAGCATGTAATGTCAAAACGAGTGAATTGACTGCGAAATTCAGGAATGACAGATAAAAAAGGCGAAATAATAATTTACAAAGCCAAAGGCGGTCAGACAGCTATTGATGTGCGGTTGCAGGATGAGACAATTTGGTTAACGCAGGAACAAATGTCGAAACTGTTTCAGCGGGAACGAACGGTTATTACTAAGCACATCAACAATGTGTTTACAACTAAAGAACTCGATGAAAAAAGCACTGTGCAAAAAATGCACATTCCTTCTTCCGATAAACCAGTAAAGTTTTACAACCTGGATGTTGTTCTTTCCGTTGGCTATCGCGTTAATTCCAAGCGCGGCACACAATTTCGTATTTGGGCACTGTGATATATCAGACCTTCTTGGACAAAATATAGTATATTTTAATAGAGAACAAGGAGGTAAATTATATGAGGAGAGCGCGATCAATTCAATTTAAGAAAGTTATATTAGATATTGCAATGGGCTTAGGGAAAGATGTAAAATCATATCGAGAATTAGACGTTCCGCGATCTACATTTTATACGTGGAAAAGAGCGTATCGTGAGAAAGGGATAGAAGGTTTGATTAATAGAAAACCTATCGCCAAGAGTCATCCAAAGAAATTACATGTTGAGGTGGTTGAAAAAATCATCGATCTCAGAAAAATATATCACATGAGACCTATACGGATAAGCTGGTATTTGGAAAGGTATCATGGAATTAAGACTTCGTGTTCTACGGTATACAGGACTCTTGTTAGCCATAATTTAGGCCGTTTGGTAAGGGGCAGCGACAGGAGAGCAATTCATACCCATAGATATGCGAAAGAAGTTCCGGGGCATCAAGTACAAGTAGATGTAAAGTTTATAAGCATGAACGGTTTTAATGGTAGGAAAGTGCGAAAGTTTCAGTATACTGCCATTGATGATGCAACACGGATAAGGGCACTTAAAATTTATAACAAACACAACCAGGAAAACGCAATCAAATTTATGGATTATGTCACAGATAAATTTCCTTTTCGTATTCACACAATCCGAACAGACCGGGGACATGAATTTCAGGCTCAGTTTCACTGGCATGTAGAAGATCGAAGAATTAGGCATGTATATATCAGACTTCACTCTCCGGAGCTTAACGGTAAGGTTGAGCGGTCACATCGTTCTGATAAAGAGGGATTTTATCAGCTATTAACGCATACTGATGACGTTGATTTAAACAAGAAGCTTGAGGAGTGGGAGAGGTTCTATAATTATTATCGCCCTCATAGTGCTTTCAAGGAAAAAACTCCTTATGAAGCATTGAAAGCTATCTTAGGAAATAATCAAAATTGTCCATAATGGTCTGGTATATCACAGTCGATAGTAGGCACACTTTGGAATAAACCGCGCAGAGGCAAAGTTCTGCAGTTGCATTTTTAGAGACAGATGATCGAATACATCAATAAATATAGGAGGTTTTATGAAATTATTTCTCATTTCTTCTTTTTACACAATCATAATATTTATGTTATGTGTAAGCAACTCCTTCGCCCAAAGTGGATGGTATTGGAATGGGGACACATATAATGCGGTTTCATTCGTGAATGAAAATATAGGAACGGCAGTAGGACAAGGTGGCATAATCATACGCACGATAAACGGCGGAACCACATGGACGAAACAAACCAGCGGCACATCGAACAACCTTAACGGTGTCGCACTTCTAAGCACCACCGTTGGAATAGCTGTCGGGGGTAATGGAACATTACTGCGCACAACCAATGGAGGTGCTTCATGGACAAGCCAATCTTTCGGTTCGGGAATCTCTTTTTGGGGTATTGATTTTGTTGATGCCGGTACTGGAACAATCGTTGGAAGCAGCGGATCGATTTACCGGACAACAACCGGAGGCATTGCCTGGACACCTCAAACAAGCGGCATAACAAACACACTCTATTGTGTTTCTTTTGCTGATGCAAATATAGGAACAGCAGTGGGAGCAAATGGAAAGATTGTGCATACTACTAATGGCGGTACAAACTGGACAGAACAAACAAGCGGAACAACAGCGCTCCTTTTCGGTGTCTCCTTGGGCACTACGACCACTGGAACAATCGTAGGAAATTCCGGACTCATTTTACGCACAACCAATGGCGGCACAAATTGGACAACTCAAACCAGCACCGTTACGGGTGCACTTTGGAAAGTTTCCATGCTTGATGCAAATAACGGAACGGCTATAGGAAATCCGGGAAAGATTATACGTACAACCAATGGCGGAACAAACTGGATCGAAAAAACGAGCGGTACTACATATCTCCTTTATGGCATCTCCAACATCAGTACTACAACAGCAACGGTAGTAGGAGCGAATGGTACCCTTCTCAGGACGACAAACAGCGGAACAACTTGGTATTGCCAATCAGCTCTTACAGATAAATCCTTCAAAGATATTTGCCTTATCAATGCAAGTACTGCGACAGTAGTGGGAGAAGAAGGAATAGTTCTTCGCACTACCAACGGTGGATCTAGCTGGTCAAGCCAAACAAGCGGCACAACCGAAAACCTCTACGGTATCGACTTTTCCGGCCTTTATAATGGAACTTTTGGAGGCGTAGATATATCTGCACACACTACTAATACCGGAAACACATGGATTTTATTCGATATTTGGATAGTTACCTGGCTGGATATTTTTCATCTCGATGCCAACATAGTAACAATGTCCTCTTCAGGCGGTCATGTTGAATATTCGACTAACGGAGGTAGCTCATGGTCTTATAAAGGACAGCCTTCATCGAATCCACTTTGGGGTATCTGTTTCGCCAATACTAACTACGGAATAGCTGTTGGAACAAATGGAACGATCGTGCGCACAACCAACGGTGGCAGCAATTGGACAACCGAATTCAGCGGCACAACAAGTCATCTTTACGGTATATCTCTTGTCAGCACACTTATAGGCACGGCAGTAGGATCGGGTGGAACCATTCTCCGCACAACCGACGGGGGACTCACATGGGCAAGCCAAACAAGCGGTACTTCAAACTGGCTGCTCGATGTTTGCTTTGTTAATGCAAATACCGGAACTGCAGTAGGAGAATACGGAACAATTTTACATACCACCAACGGTGGCACTACCTGGATAAGTCAAGCGAGCCATACAAGGAATGATCTTTGGGGTGTCTCATTTATAGATGCCGATACCGGTATGATTGCAGGAACCAATGGAATGATCTTGCGTACAACAACTGGAGGTACAGTAACGGGAGTCGAAGAGAATCTAAATAAAAATTTGCCAAGCGATTTCACGTTAAAGCAAAATTATCCGAATCCATTTAATCCGACGACAGTGATAAGTTATAAGTTAACAGTGAATAGCAAAATAGTTTTGAAGGTTTACGATTTACTCGGGCGAGAAGTCGCAACATTGATAAATGAAATGCAATCTGCTGGAGAACATACTGTTGAATGGAATGCTGTTGATTTGCCAAGTGGTGTTTATTTTTATCGACTTACGGCAGGTTCTTTTACGGATACAAAGAAACTTATTTTACTTAAATAGTATTTGTGTAACTGCTCAGCGTAATTGAGGAATCGGAGATAAAGGATTACCGACAAAAACA
>CAZYAM010000026.1:24640-30034 GCA_964645575.1 uncultured Ignavibacteriaceae bacterium | reverse complement strand
CTGGTTAACTTTCAAATTGCTGCGAGAGATCCACAAGCAGATAAACTCGCCTACAAAGGACACTCCTATACCGTGATATAATGAAGAAATAGGTTTTGTTTGATAAAATATTTGGTCGGCAGTTTTTAATACGAGTTAATGACGGGATTCTTCATATTAGAACCGGGAGTCAACGCAAATTTGAATGTAACTCATTTCTTCCGTATCGCTTGTGGTGTGAGTTACCGTTACGTCAGCGGATTACAAAGCTCATTATCGACAAATTCCGACCTGAGTGGACCGTCGGCGGCGCTCACATTGAAATTCGGCGAGTTTTAGAATTATTCTTACATAGATACAATAATTCAAAAGGCAGGCTACACACCTGCCTTTTGAATTGTACAGGGGATCGTTTAAGATATTGATTCTTACTAAAAAACCTGCTAATCTTCAGGAAATTCGGTTGGTTAAACATGTACAGGCTTCTGACTTATATATACTAAAAGCAATAAGGTCGAATGGAAGGAACAATCATGAAGAGAACGAAAAGAATACTTTTATTCGTCGTTATCTGGACACTGACATCTTTTGCACAACAGCAAGGGGTTGAACGGTTTACGAGAATCATCGATCGTTTAGTCGAAGCGATGGATAAACATGATTATACAGGAATTGTACGAGAGTACGACGCCGGAATGTCTGCCGCATTTCCACTCAATAATACAACACTCTTATTTAAGAACTACGAATCTCAATATGGCAGTGTAATCCGCACCGATCCGCCTCAGGTGAAGGCAATAGATCAGGCGGTATGCGTGATTTATTTTGAACGGGGCATTCAGGACTTAACACTTTATATCGATGATCAAGACAAGATTAAAGGATTTATTTTTACGACACATGCTGTTACTGAATCTAAACCGGTACAAGAGTCAAAACCGGCTGCAGAGACGACACAAACATCTACACAACCCACGGCATCAATTCCGGCTACCGAATCCAGACCAACACCGTCACAAACTGCACCAACAACATCGACTCCGACCACAAGCACAGCAATCAGACAATCCGTTGCACCGGTTGTAACTGATAAACAGCAGACAGAATTATATCCTCCGTTTAGAGACACTCGGATTGTTATTACCGGCGGAGAATTACGTGAAGGTGCAGCACAAAGCAATTTATTGCGGCAGCAATATGCATACGAATTCTCAGCGATTGATAAAAACGGATTACGTTATAAGAATGACGGAAAGGCAAATGAAGATTATTTCGGGTATGGAAAAGAAGTCCTCGCTCCGGCAAATGGAACTGTTGTAGAAGTGATCGACGGAATCCGTGAAAATTCTCCTGGTTTACGCAATCCGTATGCACCTATCGGCAATGCAATTATCATTCAACATTCCAACCGTGAATATTCGGTGCTGTCTTATTTAAAACAGGGAAGCATTCAGGTAAAATTAGGTGAAAAAGTAACACGCGGACAAGTAATAGCACGATGCGGTAATTCAGGCGGTGCGACCGAACCTTTGATTCATTATCATCTGCAGGATTCGCCGTACTTACAAACCGCAAAAGGGATTAAATTTTATTTCGAACGCGCAATAATTACAAAAGAAGGTAAGAGAGAACTTAAGCTAAACCATCTCCCCGAAATTTCCGAAACGATTAATTTAGAATAGAATACGGCCGGATGATTATTCTATAAAAGTGCGCATATTTATTAACGAAATATTCATTATAAAGAAAACACCGCTTGATACTATGAACTATAGTAATCAATGTGAGTGCTTTTTATATGAGTTATACCGAAGAATTTATTATTACTTATTTTATTGATGGAATCAGCTGGCGCCCTGATTTAAGTTTGCCTTCTACAATAGCTATCATAAAATCAATATGTAAGGGTTTAGGAAGGAAGTAATCCACACCCATACGTAATCCTGCTCTTACAATGCGAGCGTCGCCCGGATAGGTCATCATCAGAAATGGGATATGATTCCATTGTTTATTTAAACGTACCTTCTCGTAAAATTCAAATCCATCGGTCTCCAATTGCGGGAAAACGACTTCGCTGAGAATTAGATCGGGTTTATTCTTTTTTATTAAGAGAATAGCCTCGTCGGGATGTCGTGCTACTCTCACATCATACCCCCGGCCGATTAATGCTCGTGCGACGGAAATTAAGTCATCCTGATCCGAATCAACAATTAATACTGTCTCCTTTATCTCATGAGCCGCACGTAATAAAGAATATCTCTTTTCCGCCGCGGCTTGATCTTCCGGTGTTATACCGAATTTTTTACGCATAATATCCAATACTTCCTGCTCGTTGTCAGTAACCACACCGTCTCTCCAGACAATTTGCAGTGCATCGACATAAGCATCGATTTTAATGTCCACTTCAAGTCGACAATGGTCTTCAAAGGAAATTGAAGATTGAGTGCGTACACGATGCAGCATTGCAGATTCTTCAGGTGTTATTACACCATCTGCCCAACATTCCCTAAGAAGTTCCCTGTATAACGCAAAACGGCCGGCTTGTGCCTGCGGCTCGCTTTTTGGTACAAACAGCGGCGGGATTCTGTCTATTTTACTCGGCTTGGCAGTAATTTCCTCTATAGGTACATCCGGCCTGGTAGTAAATTCCTGCATAGGTATAAGCTGCTCCGGAGTATCATCCAGGACAAATTCTCGCGGCGTGGAAACGGCTTCCTGGGCAGGTTCTTGCGGCTTTGTTTCGGTTGAGGTGTAAACTTCCGGTTCACTTGGCTGAGCAGGTCTGAGATCGACATCTCCTTTGCCAGCCGCTTCAGCCTGCATCAATTCTTCAATACGCTCAGAATACAATTGCGCATAGTGATTCTTCGGATCGATTTGGTAGACCCTTGCAACAACTGCCAGCGCACGGTGATATAATTTGACTTTGATAAACTCTTCTGCGGACGCAAGCAGACGAGAAACAGTCTGCATACGGCGTTCGAGGGGCATATCCATTTCGCCGAATTCCTTTGACCGCTTTTCGTTTTCTTTCTGGATTAAATAGCGTGTGCGTTCAAGAAAAGAACGGATGTACATATTTTTAGGATCAAGTTCAAATGCAGATTCAATCTCCAATAAGGCATCATTATATTTTTTTTGCTTTACCAGTTCATCGGCTGTACGAAGATGCTTACTGACGCGCTCTTTGAAAGGTTCGACTTGGGATTTTTTCCTATTAAACATTAGACTATTTTTTACTCCTGAGATGAAATATGAAGTTTCCCTTCAATTATTGATAATAGCATTTTCATATCGATTGGTTTTTCAAGGATGTGATCGACGCCTAATCTATAACATGCCTGGATTACTTTTTTATGAGCAATGGAACTTATGAAAATGAATGGTGTTTGTTTGAGAGTCGGATCCTCACTTAATTTTCTGCGGAATTCCATTCCATCAATTTGATCCTTGCCAAAAAGTATTTCCGAAATGATAAGATTTGGTGTATGAGTTCCGAGAATCTGCAGTGCATCTTCCACTTTTTGTGACAAAAGAGCGGTAAGACCGTGCTGCTGCAGTCCCTTGCTCAATGATATCAGAATATTCCGGTCCGAGTCGACAATAAGCACAGTACCCCGTGATTTCGATGCTTTCTGGATCTCCGCATATCGGGACTCTGCCTCAGCTTGTTCTTCTTTCGAGATACCATATTTATCGATCATCATTTGCAGCGCCTTTTGCTCTAAACCGCTAAGGCTATGGTCGTGCCATGCGATACGCAATGCTTCCAGATATGCAGCAATTCTTGTTTCTCGCTCAAGCTTTATGTGTTCTTCTTGTGTGATCCCAAAAAGTTCACGCAATGTACTAAGTTCCTGCGCCTCCTGTTCGGTAATTTTTCCATCGAACCATACTTCTTTGAGAAGTTCACAATACATCTGCTTACTGCCGCTTACGGGAGTCTGTTGCTGCTGAACATCGGGCACTTCAGGCTGGACAAGAGTCGCTAGAGGTCTGACATCTTCGTTGCTCTTTTCATTCATTAGAATATCAATGCGCTCAGAATACGTTTGTGCGTAGTAATTCTTAGGGTCCACTTTGTATACACGCGCAACTTCTTCCAATGCATGCGTATAGTCTTTCTTAGTAATATATTCTTCTGCTTTTGAAAGATATTGTGAGATAAGAGCTGTTTGATCTTCCGGTGGTTTTTCTTCCGCTGCCGCTTGTTCAGGTTCTTTCGGCTGAGATCGCTTATGCATCAATTTGACACGCTCGAGAAAAGAACGTGCGTAATTATGCTTCGGATCTATTTCAAGCGCCCGCTCAATTTCCATGAGAGCTTCTTCATACTTCTCCTGGCGTGTGAATTCATCTGCTGTTCGCAAATGCTTTCCAATACGCTCTTTTAATTCCCGGGGATCAAGTTTATTTTCTTCAGGCATTGATTTCTGTTTACCTTCGTTCCAGAATATTTATTACGCAGAATACTTTAATACATACAAGAATTCGCATGCGATTATATCATCAGAGTAACTTCTCGTTTTTCCCACAAAGAACGTACTCTCGCTATAATAGCACTATATTATAATAGTTCTTAAGACTATTTACAAGAACGATATATGGAATATCCAAATAGCGCCGATTTTATCCCGAATTTCTGATTCTAAAGCTCTTTAACTGTTTAAGACGCCTATTTCTATCGAAATATTCCCAGTTGCGCTATAATAAGGTTGCCAAGTTTTGTCTCCGCTACATGCGAAGCAAGCAATTGAAATGATGCGTTAGCCGAGTATAGTATTGTCGGTATTGTTCCTCTGACGGATTCGGATTGTGGAACCTCGGTAAACGAACCCAAAGCACGAACAGCTCCCGAAGAAGACAAATTTCCCATAATGACCATTGTTGAATTGCTTTTACCGGAATTCGGTAAAGCAATAAGCTGCATGCATCGTACTTTTTCTTCTCTCGTTGCTTTAACCGGCATCTGCATACTGACAACAACAAGCGGACGTATTCCCGCATCTATTGTTGCCTGCAATCCTGCTTCAAAATCTGTTGTCCTCAGGTGGTCGAATGTCTGATTATGCTGCGAGATAATCGGATAAGAACTGAAAACAGCATTGCCTGTTTGATGTCCGGAAATATTCATCATCTCGCCGAATGCATTCCGCCAATCCGTTTTTTCAGAAAGAGCCTTTACAAAATCGACACGCGATGTCAGGCCCGGATATCGCGAGATCCCTTGGACGGCCAGCACTTCCACTTGTTCACGTTTTAATACCTTAGCAAGATCAACAATATACTTATCCTCTATCCGTTTATTGAAATTGCCGAGATTCAGGCCGGCGATATGAATAATTATCTCCGGTTTTCGAGTGATCTCTTTTTCGGTTTTTAATAAAAACGAAGAACAACTCCAATGCACGAGAA